>CAYYZZ010000284.1:0-3772 GCA_964476235.1 uncultured Streptomycetaceae bacterium
TGGCCCGCTTCGAGAAGGAGCTGCCACCCCAGCAATACCAAACCTGGATCAAGCCATTGCGGTTTCACGCCGACGGAGACCGTCTTACCCTGGTGGCGCCGAACCGCTTCGTCTTGCAATGGATCCGCGACAAGTTCCTCCCGCGTATCGAGCTGCTCGCACG
Source organism: uncultured Streptomycetaceae bacterium (assembly GCA_964476235.1). GTDB lineage: Bacteria > Pseudomonadota > Gammaproteobacteria > Burkholderiales > SG8-41 > SG8-41. The sequence continues at coordinate 164 of CAYYZZ010000284.1, forward strand.
CGAGCAGTTGAAGCGCAGCGTCGAGGTGCTCCTCACTCTCGCCGACAAGGAGCACACCGCCGCGCCTCCCGCGCTCCCCCCTCTCCAGGTCTCGAAGGACCGGGGGGCCAAACCCAGCAGCCGCGAGGTGTCCCGCCTCAACCCAACGTTCGCTTTCGACACCTTCGTCACCGGCAAGGCCAACGAGCTGGCGCGCGCTGCCGCGGCCCAGGTTGCGGAGCGCCCGGGCGCGGCTTACAACCCCCTTTTCATCTACGGCGGTGTGGGACTGGGCAAGACGCACCTGATACAGGCCATCGGCAACCGCCTGCGCGAACAGGCGCCCGAGACCAAGATCCGCTACATCCACGCCGAGCAATATGTCTCGGACGTGGTGCGCGCCTACCAGCACAAGGCTTTCGACGACTTCAAGCGCTACTACCATTCCTTGGACCTGCTGTTGATCGACGACATCCAGTTCTTCAGCGGCAAGAGCCGCACTCAGGAGGAATTCTTCTACGCGTTCAACGCGCTGATCGAGGCGCACAAGCAGGTGGTGATCACCTGCGACACCTATCCCAAGGAAATCGCCGGGATCGAAAACCGTCTCATCTCGCGGTTTGGCTGGGGCCTGACCGTCGCCGTCGAGCCCCCCGAGCTGGAAATGCGCGTCGCCATCCTGCTCAAGAAGGCGGAGGCCGAGGGAATCAGGCTGGACGAGGCGGTGGCCTTCTTCCTCGCCAAGCATATTCAGTCCAACGTGCGAGAGCTGGAGGGCGGGTTGAAAAGAGTGCTCGCCTACGCGCGTTTTTCCGGCCGCGGGCTGACGGCCGAGCTATGCCGCGAGGCGCTGCGCGATTTACTGGCCATCCAGCACCGGCAGGTTTCCATCGAGAACATCCAGAAAACCGTCGCTGACTACTACAAGATCAAGGTTTCCGAGATGTACTCGAAGAAGCGCAGCCGTAATGTTGCCCGCCCGCGCCAGATGGCCATGGCGCTCGCGAAAGAACTGACACAGCTGAGCCTGCCGGACATTGGTGATGCCTTCGGCGGCCGCGATCATACGACGGTACTGCACGCCTGCCGCAAGATCGCGTTGCTCAAATCCACCAACAGCGAGTTCACCCGGGATTTCAACTCGCTGCTCAACGTGCTGAGAAGTTGATCAATCCTGTGTGCTTTGTGGATATCCATCAATTGCTAGCTACCGGGATTTTTCATCCACAAATCACCCACGCTTATTACCGGCTTTTGCACAACCTTCTCCTCCCCGCTCCGGCGCGCCTGCATTGGCCCGGAGTGACTTGCCCACAGCAAAGGGATGGCTCTATTAGACTTATTACTTCTAATTTAAATACTAATCTATGAAGCTCGTGCAACTCGAACGCGATGCATTGTTGAGGCCTCTGCAGGCGGTAACCGGCATCGTGGAGAAACGCCATACGCTGCCGATCCTGTCGAATGTCCTGATCGAGCGCAAACAAAACCGCCTGCTGCTGGTGGCAACCGACCTGGAGATCCAGGTGGCAACCAGCACGGAAATCGGCAAGGGCGGGGATGAGGATACGAGCCTCACCGTATCGGCTCGCAAGCTGCAGGACATATTGCGCTCGTTGCCCGAGGCGGCCGAAGCCACGCTGGATGTGCAGAACAACCGCTTGCAGGTGCGGGCAGGGAAGAGCCGTTTCAACCTGCAGACGCTGCCGGCAGCGGATTTTCCAGCCATGGCGGAGCCGGGCGCGGCGCAAGCAAAAGTCACAATGCCGCAAAAGGCGCTGCGAGAGCTGTTGTTGCTGGTGCAGTACGCCATGGCGCAGCAGGACATACGCTATTACCTGAACGGCCTGTTGCTGGTCCTGGATGGCGGGCAGGTCAAAGTCATTGCCACAGATGGACACCGCCTGAGCTATGCCGCGCGGCCCCTGGGGCAGCAGCAGGAAAAGCGCGAGGTGATATTGCCGCGCAAGGCGGTGCTGGAGCTGGGCAGGCTGCTGGGGGACGGAGAGGAAGCGGTCAGCATAGAAATCTTCGCCAGCCTGGTGCGATTCTCCTTCGGCAGCATCGTACTCACGACCAAGATCATCGACGGCAAGTTCCCGGACTACACGCGCGTCGTGCCGACGAATCACCAGAAGCGTTTTTCCATCAAGCGCCAGGAACTGCTGCAGTCGCTGCAGCGCGCGGCGATCCTGTCGAACGAGAAGTTCCGCGGTGTGCGCTGGATGGTGGCGGCGAACAGCCTGCGCATCTCCTGCACCAACAACGAGCAGGAGGAAGCCCAGGAGGAGCTGGAAATCGCCTATGGAGGCGAAGCGCTCGATATTGGCTTCAACATCACCTACCTGCTGGACGTGCTGAACAATGTGCATAGCGACAGTGTCGAATGCTCATTCGGGGACGCCAACAGCAGCATGCTGGTTACCGTGGCGGATAACCCGGAGTTCCGTTACGTGGTCATGCCGATGCGGATCTAGGAGGGCATGGAGCAAGGCGGCGGCACCCCTTGTGGATCCCGCTATCAGAGGGAGCCGGCATCCCGAGAACGGCGCAGCAGAAGTCCCCTAAAGGAATACTGAATGGCAACACAGGCAGGCGAAAAAGAGCAGCCACGGACGCCCGACGACTACGATGCCAGCAGCATCAAGGTGCTGAAGGGTCTTGAGCCCGTGCGCAAGCGCCCCGGCATGTACATCGGCGACACCAGCGATGGCACCGGGTTGCACCACATGGTGTTCGAGGTGGTGGATAACGCGGTGGACGAAGCGCTCGCCGGCTTCTGCAATGAGATCACGGTCACCATACACACCGACAACTCTGTCAGCGTGGTCGACAACGGACGCGGCATACCGACCGAGCTGCACCCCGACGACGAAGAAGGACGCTCGAGCGCGGAAGTGGTGATGACCGAGTTGCACGCCGGCGGGAAGTTCGACAATAACTCCTACAAGGTAGCCGGCGGCCTCCACGGCGTCGGGGTCTCGGTGGTGAACGCGCTGTCGGAATGGCTGCGCCTGTCGATCCGTCGCGACAGCAAGCTTCACCAGATGGAGTTCCGCCTGGGCGAGACGGTAGCGCCGCTCAAAGCGACCGGCAAGAGCGAGCGCCGCGGCACGGAAGTCCATTTCATGCCGAGCAAGGAGATCTTCGGGCGCATCGAGTACCACTACGAGATACTGGCCAAGCGGCTGCGCGAGCTCGCATTTCTCAACAGCGGGCTTGATATTTCCCTGGTCGATCAGCGCAACGGAAAAGAAGAGAAATTCTCGTTCACCGGCGGAGTCAAAGGCTTCGTCGAGTACATGAGCCGCAGCAAGAACGTGCTGCACCAGAACGTCTTCTACGCGAAAGCCGAGAAGGACGGCATCGTCGTGGAAGTGGCGATGCAGTGGAACGATTCCTATCAGGAGTCGGTGCAGTGCTTCACCAACAACATACCGCAGCGCGATGGTGGCACGCACCTGACCGGCCTGCGCGCCGCGATGACGCGCACGTTGAACCAGTACATCGAGTCCAACAAGCTCGCCGAGAAGGCGAAAGTGGAGACCACCGGCGACGACATGAAAGAGGGACTCACCGCGGTGCTGTCGGTGAAGGTGCCGGAGCCCAAGTTTTCCTCCCAGACCAAGG
>CAYYZZ010000285.1:0-3737 GCA_964476235.1 uncultured Streptomycetaceae bacterium
CCAGGCCTTCGCCCAGGCGTGGGCATGGCGCACCCGGACGATGTAGGCGTTCTCGAGCCGGCTGTACTCCTGCGCGGAAAACCCCGTCGCGTAGCGCGCGGGCACGCCCGCCGCGCGCAGCAGCAGCACCGTCGCCGTGGCGAAGTACTCGCAGTGGCCGGCCCGCGTCCTCAACAGGAAATCGGCCATTACCGAGCCGCTGCCGAGGCGCGCCTCCTGGTAGGTGGAGTAGCCGAATCCGTGCAAGAAGTAGCGCTTGACCGCTTCTGCGGCCTGGGCTGGCGCAAGACTTGAAGCCCCGAGACGTTCCGCGATTCCGCCGAACAGGACCTGCTCATCCTGCGGGACGCGCAAGTCCTCCTCGTTGGGAGGGTGCTCGATGGTCTTGCCGGAATCCAGCGCGGCGACGTAGCTGAAAAAACCGGGCGGCGATTCCGCCTGCACCGTGCCGAGGCCGTTCAGCTTGATGCTCAAAGCCTCGAGACCGCGCAACTCCACGGTGCCGCGCGGCAGGCTCAGCACCGGGTTGCCGCGTGGCGAGTAATCGAACACGATGACGTTCGCGTCCGGCCTGGCGTCGCGGTCGAGCGTCCAGCGCGCGCCTTCATCGGGCAGCCGCGCCACCAGCGGCGCGTTGCGCGCGCTCCAGGTCCTGCCGTAGTAGCCGTTGTAGCTCGCGCGGTGCAGCAGCAGCGGGCCCTTGATCTCGCCGCCGGCCCGCACGCGCAGCACGATCGCGTCGTCCTGCTTCAACTCGCCGATGTGGCCGAGATCGGTGCGGCTGCGATAAGGGTCGGTGCGCGAACCGCTCGCGACAATCCATTCGGGCACGACTTCCTCGATCCACCCCTGCAGCCGGTGCAGCCCGTGCTGGATGCCATAGCCGGCGCCTGCCGTTGCAGCGAGCAGCGCGACCCACAGCACAACGGGATAGCGCCGGGGCCGCGCGGCCCACAGCGCCCAGGCCGCCAGGGCGGTGAAGCCTGCGTAGAACACCGGTCCGCGCACGTTTGCCGCCGCCGCGGCGACGACCCAAACCGCGAGATAGGGATAGCCGAGATTAAGCGCGTAGCGCTCGCCGGACCCGCTCTTGCGCATCGTCCACACGAAAGCCGCCATATCCACCTCGCGCAGGCTGCCCCAGGCTTGAGCCAGCGCGAGCGGCAGCATCAGCATCGGCATCCACTGGAACAGCAGCATCAGCGCGCGCGGATTGCCGTAGGTCACGTAGAGATAGACGCCCGCCGCCACGATCAACGCGCTGCAGAAATCGGACAGGCGGTTGAAATGCGCCTGCTCGACGTTCCAGCGCAGCGCGACGAGGCGCGGCGCCTCGAGCGCGACGGCAGCCATCGCCGCGACGAGCCAGTATCCGGTTTGCGCGCCCCACAGCGCGCAGGCGGCGGCGAGCAGTCCGGGCAGCGTCTTCATAAGAATTTCCCGGGCCTGCCCCGGTAAATTCTTAATGGGAACCCGAGTGTCGGAAAATCAGGATACGGACGCGATCTGACCGATTGCGGATCCGTTGCCGTCTCCAAAGGGAGTGCAACCGGAGCGCTGCATGTGAGCTTCAAATTAAATCGTCTTGATCTCATTTTTGTCAGGAAATCTATGGGCGAAGAGGCGCAGCCGATTCGCTCAGAGATTTCCTAATCCTTCCTGCACCTTGCCCGGCTCCACCACTTGCAGCCAGGCCGGCGCATCGGCGACGGGTTCGCGGCACACCGCGATCGCGCGCGTGGCGACGCCGTGGGACCGGAGCCGGCGGATGAAATCGGCGCGCGCCTCGTCCCATCCGAGCAGCACGCAGATGCACCCGGTGAGGGTCTGGCGCCGCGACAGCACGGCATTCCCCAGTACGGAGAACGGCTTGTCGCGGCACGGCTGCACGCCGGCGAGCACCTCGAGCAGGTTGCCGGTCTGCATCTGCCCGCGTCCCGCCGTGTAGGTATAGGCCTCGGCGCCGATGAACATGAGGTCGAGCAGGCACTCGCGCGTATCGATGGTGTAGGCGAAGGAGGCGGCGATCGACACGGCCTCCTCGAAGACGGTTTCGTCGCGCGCGGCCGGGAAGGTGTCGAGCACCAGCGCGTGCCGCTCGAAGTACTCGTCCTGGTATTCCTTGACGATGGGACGGGCGGCGCGGGCGAACGACTTCCAGTGGATGCGCTGCAGGGGGTCGCCGGGGCGGTAATCGCGCAGGCCGACGAATTCCTCCGAGTCGCCGACCGACGTGGCGAGCGTCACGCCGCCGGGCTGGTAGCGGCGCGACCCGGGCAGCTCGAGCGGGGGCAGCGTGTAGCGCCGCGGCAGTACGATGAAGTTCGACCGGCGCGGCATGGGCGCGAGCGCCTTCATGAGCCCCAGCGGATCGGCGCATGCCACGGTGAGCCCGTCGCTGTGGGCTGTGCCCCGCCGCAGGGCCCGCGCCTGCACCACGACCTCCGCCTCGCCGTGCGGCGGGAGCAACGGCAGCGGCTGCTCGGCCACGTGCGCGGTGCGATGCGCAGTGACCATGCGCTTCCAGGCGCGATAGGTCGGAAACCTCGCCGCCGCGCGGAACGCCTCGTAGCTCGGGCGCGGATCGGCGAGATCCTCGAACACGGTGAGCCCGTCGAGCGCGCGTCCGCCCCGGTTGGCGACGCGCAGGCGGTAGGTGAACGGCTCGCCGGCGGTGGCGACGCGTGGCAGCTCGCGCTCAGCGGAGACGCGCACGCGCAGAAAGGGCAGGCACAGCGCGCTCGCCGTGACCAGCGCGAGCAGCAATCCGAAAGCCTGATAGGCGACGCTCTGGGTGGTGTCCACGCCCACCGCGCCGGTAATCACGGCGCCGGAGAGCACCAGCATGCCGGCGGCGGTGAAGCGGCGGTTCGCCCAGCGGATGGCCGCCGCGACGGCGCGGAACAGGCGGTGGGAGATCCGCCACATGGCTAGCAGCCTGTCGGACTTGGGGTCATGAATGGTTGGTGTGAACGCATGGGTAGTCGCGCTTGGTTATCGCCGAGCCGACAGGCTGTAGTACCAAAGTCATTCCGGATGACTGCAACCCCTCGCAACCTGTCGTTCCATTTATGCAAAACCGCCCGCACGAGTACGAAATAACAGGCGGTGAAAACTTCATTTCCAGCCACTGCGCGTGCCCAGCGGGGGCCAATCGGGGTCGTGTGTTGGGTTTCATCCGATTTCCTCGGGCGGTTTTGCTGTTAGCAGCCGGTCGGACATCTTAGTCCGATCGGCTGCTAGGCCGGCGCGCGCACGGTCCCGAGCACGTCCTCGACCACCTGACGCGCGGTGGTCCCGGAGAACTTCGCCTGCGGGTCGAGCACCAGCCGGTGAGCGAGCACCGGCACGGCCATCTCGCGGATATGGTCGGGCGTGACGAAATCGGCGCCGTCGATGAGCGCCAGCGCCTGGGCGAGCCGCGCCAGGGCGAGCGCGGCGCGAGGTCCTGCGCCGAGCTGCACCGCGGGCCGGTCGCGCGTGGCGCGCGCGAGGTCCACCGCGTAGCGCTTCAGCTCCGCGCTCAACCGCACCGCCTTCACCGCATCCTTCAACCGCCGCACGTCGTCAACGGAGGCGCGGGCGTCGATCCGCTCGAGCGGGTGCTCGAGTTCCTGCGCAGTGAGGATGCCGACTTCCTCCTCGGCGCTGACGTAACCCAGCGCGAGGCGCACGGCGAAGCGGTCCATCTGCGCTTCGGGCAGCGGGTAGGTGCCGCGGAACTCGACCGGGTTCTG
>CAYYZZ010000286.1:0-1983 GCA_964476235.1 uncultured Streptomycetaceae bacterium
TCTCAGTGCTTCGACGTTCCGCCAGCGGTCGTCACCGTAATATGCGACATTGGCGAATCCGCCCTGGCGCCATGCCAGTGGCGCTCGCCGGCCTTGATGTGCACCACATCGCCAACGGTGATCTCGCGCTCCTCGGTTTCGCTGGCGACGATCCCCCTGCCGGCCGTGACGACGAGTATCTGATCGCAGTCATGCACATGCCAGCCGGTCGTCGCTCCGACGCGAAAATTAACCACGTTGCAGCGAAAGTGTTCCGACTGCCCGTCGCCGATAACCTCCTGCCGCGTCCGGCTCACCGCCCCGCCGGTCCATCCGGCTATCGGCGTCGCCGTGCCCATCGCCTTTTCTGGTAAATCGCTGATCTTCAATACGCGCATACCTGGCCTCCTTTAAGACTAAGAAATTACCGCTTCGGCACAACCCCTTCCTCGATCGCCTTGATCTGCAGGGCCACGTAACGCGAGTAGATCCGGCAGTTGGTAAAGCTGCCGCCCACGAACCAGAGGCCCTCCTGCGCGGTGCGCTTCCACATGTTGTTCATCTCGCCGTCGCGACCGATGCCCCAGACGCGCCCCACCTTCTTCGCGACTTCATCGCCCAGCAGCTTCCCGACCAGCACCTCCTGCGTGTCGAAGCCCGTCGCCAGCACCACGAGGTCCGCGGGCTTGACTGATCCATCCTTGAGCAGCGCGCCGCCGGCGACGAACCGCTCGATCTCACCGAAGTGCAGGAGGCCGACCGCGCCGTTAATGATCAGCCCGGCGCAACCGGCATCCAGGTAGTAGCCGCCGTAGCGCCTGCGTATCAGCATCTGGTGCCCGCCGTTGTCGTCGCCCATGTCCCATTTGAAGCCGCGGGCAATAAGGCCGTCGATCATCTTCCGGTCCAGCTCCGCCGCGCGCGCCGTGATGAGCTGGAGGTTCTTTCTCACGACCGGGAAGGTGTTGGTGCTCACCAGCAGATCGCCATCGTCGAGCGGGATCCCCTCGTAGATGCCGTAGATCAGCTTCGCGGCGGGCTCGATGCTCACCACGTAGGTCGAACCGCGCTGGATGATGGTGGCCTCGCAGCCGTTGGCGTGCAGGTCCTGGGCGACATCGTGGGCGCTCGTGCCGGTGCCCAGCACCAGGGCCTTCTTGCCCCGCCAGTTGGCGCCGTCGGTGAATTCGGCGCTATGCATCACGTCGCCCGCGAAATCCTTCAACCCGGGCAGATCCGGAATGCGCGGGAAACCCAGCAGTCCGTTGGCGAAGATCAGATGCCGGGGACGCACGGTGCGCTCGGTTCCATCGGAATGGCGAACCACCGCGTTCCACCGGCCCGCGGACGCATCGTAGGCCGCGCTCTTCAATTCCGTGCCGGTCCAGAAATTGAGCTCCATCGCCCAGGCGTAGGCCTCGAACCAGTCGGCGAGCATGTCCTTGGGCATATACGTGGGCCACGACGGGGGAAAGGGCAGGTAGGGCAGGGCGTTGAACTCGGTGCCGTTGTGCAGTGCCAGCGAGTGGTAGCGCTTGCGCCAGTTGTCGCCGACGCGTTCATGCCGGTCGACGACCAGGGTGTCCACGCCCAGCCGGCCCAGCGTGGCCGCAATGGAAAGCCCGGCCTGGCCGCCGCCGGCGACCAGCACCACGGGATCGCAGTCGGCATACGCCTGGCTGGCGATGCGCTCTTCCTTCCAGTTGGCTCCGCCGAAGTTGCGCGAAATGGCCGCTCCGGTCGGCCGGCGCTTGCCGATCTTTTCCTCGAAGCCTTTCAGCTCGTGCAGGCCGGTCATGAGCTGAAAGGCCCTGGAAGGCTCATCTGAAGCCTCACCGGCCAGCAGCCTCACTACACCGAAGCCGCGTCCGACCTCCGTCTCGAACCGGAAGATGCCCTCGACGACATCGATCCCGGCTCTCTGAACGCGACGAGGGGGCGTGCGTCCTTGTGCGATGGCAAACCCGCGCGCCCGGGCAGTCCCTTGCTTCGCCACCATCAAGG
>CAYYZZ010000286.1:2083-3730 GCA_964476235.1 uncultured Streptomycetaceae bacterium
CCGACGCCATTGCCCGGATGCGCGGCGAGCCGGGCACCCCGATCGAGTTGACGATCCGGCGCGCGGGACAGGCAGACGAATTCAGCGTTTCGCTGGTGCGGGAAACCATACGCACCCAGGTCCTGCGCTGGAGCATGGAAGGCGAGGTGCTGGTCTTGCGCCTCGCAAGCTTCACGGGCCCGGTGTCGGCGGCGATGGAGAAAGCCATAGCCGAAGCGACCGCCACACGGCAGCCGCGCGGGATCGTTCTCGACATGCGCGGCAACCCCGGAGGCATGTTCCGCCAGGCGGTGGCGACGGCGGACGCTTTTCTGGGCGAGGGCGAGATCGTTTCGCTGAGCGGCCGCAACCCCGCCAACCGGCGCACGTGGCAAGCCAACGCGGCCGAGCTGCTCGCCGGCGTGCCGATGGTGGTGCTGATCGACGGCCGCTCCGCGTCGGCCTCGGAGCTCGTCGCCGCGGCGCTCCAGGAAAACGGCCGCGCGACCGTCATGGGGCAGCGCAGCTTCGGCAAAGGCAGCGTTCAGTCCGTCGTCTCGCTGGGCGCCGACAAGGGCGCGCTGCGCCTGACCACCGCGCTGTATTACGGTCCGTCCGGACGCAGCGTGCAGCGCACGGGCGTCGGCCCCGACATCGAGCTCGTGGCCGCGCCTGCAAACACCGCGGGGGCCCGGCGGCGCGAAGCCGATCGGGCACAGGCGCTGCCGGGAGCGGACGAGCCGTTGCCGCCGAAGGCGCGTGTGGAACAGTCGCGCTGTGCGGCCGCGCAAGCGAACGTCGATCCGGCGCTCGCTTGTGCGCTTGCTTTTCTCGACGCCGGCGCGATCGACACCTTTCTTGTAACGCTCGAGTCCGGGGGAGCGAGATGAGAATGGCTTCTTATCTGGCGGCGGCTACGGTCGCCGCATTGTTCCTCACTGTGATCCTGGCTGCGGGTGCGCGCGCGCAGAGCTATCCTGTGAAGCCGGTGCGCATCATCGTGCCGGTAGCGCCGGGCGGCGGCACTGATCCGCAGGCGCGGCTGCTGGGCAGGAAATTCCAGGAGAGCATGGGGCAGGTGTTCGTGGTCGAGAATCGGACCGGCGCCGCCAGCATGATCGGCACGGAATTCGTGGTGAAATCGCCCGCCGACGGCTACACGCTGCTGTGCGCGGCGTCCACGCTCGCGGGCGCTTACACCCTCCAGAAGAATCTGTCGTTCGACTTGCTGAAGGACCTGGCGCCGGTGGGCCAGATCTCGTCGGCAGCGACGTTCCTGGTCGTGCATTCCAGCGTACCCGTATCGTCGGTAAAGGAATTTATCGTCCTGGCGAAGAAACAGGCAGGAAAGTTGAACGCTGGATCGGGTGGCAACGGCAGCGCCAATCATCTGTCACTCGAAATGTTCAAGCAGCGAGCCGGCATTCAGGCGACGCATATTCCCTATAAGGGCTCCGGCCCGGCGACGATTGCGCTGATGAGCGGCGAGGTCGATTTCAGCTTTGCCGGCGCGCTCACCTCGTTGCCGCACATTCGCTCCGGCAGGATCAAGGCGCTCGCCGTCACCACGCTAAAGCCGTCCCCCCTGTTGCCGGGTACGCCACCGCTGGCATCGCTTTATCCGGGCTTCGAGTCGACCAACTGGTACGCATTTTTCGCGCCGGCGGG
>CAYYZZ010000287.1:0-1968 GCA_964476235.1 uncultured Streptomycetaceae bacterium
TCCACGCCTGGCAGTGCGGGCACTGGCCCTGCCACTTCAGCACCTGGCCGCCGCACTCGGTGCAGGAATAGACGGATTTGGCCTTTGCCATGTTCTGGATGGAGCGTGACTACTCGTGACTGGAGATATCAACGTCCAGCCGGCATGTTACGCGTACGAGGATGCCCGCGCGCGTTGCCTATTTCTCAGCCGGACCGGGAACGTCCTTGGTCTTGCCGAGCTTGCCCTCGAGATCCCGCAGGCGGGAGTGCAGGTTCCAGAACAGCACCACGATCAGCGTGCTGGTCAGGGCGTAGTTCCCGATCGCGGTGCGCTCCGCTTCTCCGAGCGGGCTGCCGGACTGGTGCGGCGGCAGGAAGAAGTAATCGCCGAGCAGCAGCCCGGCCAGCGCGGCCAGCATGCCCGGTCCGAGCCCGCCGTACCACGCCGCGATCAGCGTCGCCGTGGTGAAGAACGAGAACGGGAGCCGGTGGTCGAGCGTGCCGTAGATGCCGTAGCGCAGCGCGAAGACGAGCGCCACCGCGCCGACGGCGACAGCATATCTCTGGAGGGGGGTAGGCCTGCGTTTCATCGCGATAGTCAGCCTAGCAGCCTGTCGGACTTAACAGTCCGTACAGGCTGCTAACAGCAATACCGGCCGATAATTCATAATAAACCCAGCCGAAGCGGTCGAATTTGAGGAAAAGCACGGGTGATTTCGCATATCGGTCATCCTCTTCAGCATTTCTCCCAGGGCCGGTTTTGCATCAGGAGTTTGTCGGGTCTAAGTCCGACAAACTCCTAGGGGAGCGGTTCGAATCATGATACACCGCGCGGCGCGGCATGACAGCGGATTGCGGAACCGGCGGTCTTACTTTTCCACGATGCGAACGCGCGGTGCGAGAGCGCACAGCAGCTGATAACCCACCGTGCCCGCCGCTTCAGCGACCCGCTCGACGGGGAGGCCTTCGCCCCACAGCACGACGCGAGACCCGGCACGCGCCTCGGGCATGCGGGTGACATCCACGCACAGCATATCCATGGAAACCCGGCCGACGGTGCGGGTCAGCCTGCCCTCCACGAGGACGGGCGTGCCGGTCGGAGCGTGCCGGGGGTAGCCGTCGGCGTAGCCGCACGCGACGACCCCGATTCGAGTCGCGCGCTCGGCCCGGAACATCCCGCCATAGCCCACCGTGTCGCCGGACTTCAGGTCCTGGACGGAGATGATGCGGCTCTCGAGCGTCATGGCGGGCCTCAATCCCGCCTCGGCGCCGATTTTTCCGGTAAAAGGCGAGCAGCCATAGAGCATGATGCCGGGCCGCACCCAGTTCGCGCGCGAGGTTTCCGGGTAGCGCAGGATCGCCGCCGAGTTGGCGAGGCTCAACGGGAGCGCATCGTGCCCCGGCAGCCGCCGCAGGCGCTCCATCTGCCACGCCACCCCGCGCTCGTCATCGGCGTTCGCGAAATGCGTCATCAGTGTGATGTTGCCGACGCCGGCATTGCGGCGCAGCTTCTCGAGCGCCTGGGCATACTGTTCCGGGGAGAGCCCGAGCCGGTTCATGCCGGTGTTGACTTTCAGCAGCACGTCGAGCTTCGCGTCCGGGGCCAGGCCGTCGAGCGCCGCCACCTGGTCCATGCTGTGAACCACGGTGGAAAGCCCGTGCCCCACCAGCACCGGCAGCTCGCCCGGCTCGAAGAAGCCCTCGAGCAGCACGATGCGCTTCTGGTAGCCGGCGCCGCGCAACCTCAGCGCGGCGTCGAGCTCGATCAGGGCAAACCCTTCCGCATCCGACAGCGCGGCAGCCGCGCGCGCAAGGCCGTGGCCATAGGCGTCCGCCTTGACCACCGCCAGCACCGCCGCGGTCGGGGCGCGTTGACGCACCACCGAGAGGTTGTGCCTCAATGCGGTGGAGTCGATGGTGGCGAAGAGGGGGCGCACGAACTGAAGGCGAAAGGCGAAAGGCGAAAGGAGAAAGGAGAAAGGAGAAA
>CAYYZZ010000287.1:2068-3723 GCA_964476235.1 uncultured Streptomycetaceae bacterium
GAAAGGAGAAAGGAGAAAGGAGAAAAAGACCGTTCTGAGCGGCGCAATTCAGGAATTCTACCCTTCCGCCTTCCGCCTTTCGCCTTCCGCCTTGTTTTGTACGTAGTGCCGCGCAAAAACAGCCTCTAGTTCGCCTATGATTTCGCGCGCGGCACGACCCTCGAGAGCGTGCTGAGCCATGAACTGCGAGGCTTCGACCATCAGCTGGCGGCGGTCGAGCATAGGATAAGCCCTTACCAGGCGCCGTATCGCCATCGTTACCGACTCGTCGGCGGGGCGCGGGATAGCGAGCGGCTCGGGCGCGGCGCTCTCCTCGGGCGCGCCCACGCCCAGAAACTCCGCAAAAGCGATCAGCCTGTCCTGCTGCTCCCGCTCGAGCCGCCCGAACAGATCCAGCAGCTTCCTCTCCTCCCCCTTCATCCTTTTGCCTTGTGCCTTGTGCCTTTTGCCTTGAGTTAGACCCCGCCGTTGGCGAGCTTGCGCATCCGGGCGGTGGCGAACCCGACGAACGTGGTGAGCAGCTTCGAGCGGAATTTCTCGCCGGGATACACGAACGAAAAAGCGCGGATCAGCCGCGGTTCGAGCGGCACCGCCGCCAGCGTTCCCAGCTTGAGCTCCTTCCCCACCGTCGCCCGCGACACGATGGACACGCCGAGCCCGGTCTCGACCACGCCCTTGATCGCCTCGGGACTGCCGAGTTCCATCACCACGTTGAGGTCCTCGGGCGCGACCTTGCAGCGCCGCAGGTACTGGTCCATGAATTCCCGCGTGCCCGAGCCGAGCTCGCGGCTCACGAACGGCTCGCCCGCCAGCTCGTGGGGCTTCACCACCCCGGCTTTCGCGAACTTGTGCACCGGCGAGCAGATCAGCACGAGCTCGTCCTCGCAGCACACTTCGGCGCTGAGCCCCGCCCGGTGGGACGGCGATTCGATCAGGCCCACGTCGAGCGCGTGGTCGGCGACGCGGCTCTCGATCATCTCGGAGTTGCCGACCGTGAGGTGCGCGTGCACCTGGGGGTGCTCCACCTTGAACTCGCCCAGGATGCGCGGCAGGATGAACTCGGCGATGGTCGTGCTCGCACCCAGCAGCAGCGTCCCGCTCGTGGTGCCGGTCAGCTCGGCGACCCGCGTCTCCATCTCGCCGGACAACCCGAGGATGCGTTCGGCGTAGTCCATCACGAGCCGTCCCGCCGGCGTCAGCGCGATCTTGCCGTGGCTGCGATCGAACAGGCGCGCGCTGAACTGCTCCTCGATCTGCTTCACCTGGAACGTCACGGCCGGCTGCGTCATGAACAGCTGGTCCGCGGCCTTGGTGAAGCTCAAGTGTTTCGCGACGGTGTAGAAAACCTGGAGTCGGCGGTCGGCCATGTCAAAGCAACGATGAATGCAGAATGATGAACGATGAACTGAAATCGGCCCGCCTGGATGTTGTATCGCGGCCAACACGGTATTCAGCTCGGCGTTCCCGCGTCATCGTTCGGCGTTTTGGAAAAAGGGGTTAGTATTCAACCACATTTCGCATGATATGTGGTATAAAAACGCAGCCGTGAGACCCAGAATGAAGGAGGAGAGATGAGGCAGGAAGTGGATAGGGCCCGCAGCGTGGGCGTTTCCACCTCGCTCCTCCCGCTTTTCGCCTGCTGTCCTCCCCTTTTC
>CAYYZZ010000288.1:0-3721 GCA_964476235.1 uncultured Streptomycetaceae bacterium
GGCTCAACCGGCGCTTCGAAAACATAGGCCTGCTCGAAGGCGCAGTGAAGAACCACCAGCGCAAGCTGTTGCAGGACTACCTCTCCGCGCCGCGCCCGCAGAAGTTTCAGGAGAACAAGCTGTGGAATGGTGCCTTCGGCTTCTGGAGGCAGCTCGAGAACGCCTACATCCTGTGCGTCCGGGAATACGATAGCGGGTTCAGCGGTATCACCAGCATTCGAATAAGCCTGCCGGTGATCATGGCGCGCGCGCTGCGCGCGCTGGCGCTGCAATTGAAGTGGGCATTGTTCCGTTACGGCCCGGTCGAGCCGCGGATCTGGGCGGAGATCGCGGGCCTGTACCGGCTCGCTGAACAGAAAGGCATCGCCGACGGCGTGATCGCGATCTACCCGGACGAGCGCGGGCGGACCACGTTGCAGCGAGAATTCCTGAAGGCCGTGATGCTGTCCGCTTCGTCGCTGGACGGCCTGCCGCTGATACGTCAGGAGATCGCGGAGCGGGCGGTCGCGCATTTTGCCGGCGCCTTCCGTCTTTCGACCAGGCCGGAAGGCTGCACCCATTGTTTTGATCTGGCCCTCTCCAAGCCACCCGTGCGCCTGTTCAAAGGAGCGGTGCCGACGGAGACGCTGCGCTACTTCGGCGCGGGCGAAGGACTTGCCGGCCTCGACCAGCTGACGGCACAGATATTGAGCGGCAGCATCCCGGCGGGCGTCAACCTCGGCGGCAGCTACGAACCGGAACTCGTGGCCGGGGTCCTCAAGCGCCTTGCCCAGACCTGGTCGCTCACGCCGCCGGTGCGCAGCGCGGAGCGGCGTCAGACCGCCGGTCGCGCCACGGTGGTGCCTGGGCTGAAGGAGATACTCTCCACGCTTGAGCCGTCCGCGGGCGACGATCTCGACTTCGGCCAGCAGCCGTCCGCCGAGAGCTGGATCGTGGACAGCGTGAGCGACGACGGCTATGGGGCGATCATCCCGGTCCGGACCAGCGAATGGGCCAGGGTCGGTGCGCTCGTCGGCCTGAAGAGCGAGACCTCTCAATACTGGGCTATTGGCCTCATCCGCCGCATCACGAGCGATGAGCACCAGCAGCGGCGCGTCGGCATCCAGTTGCTCACGAAGGCCGCCATCCCGCTCCAGTTATCCATGGCGGACTCGATGAGTTCGCTCGACTTCAATCTCAGTACGGAGCCGGGGGTTCTGCTGGCCGCGTCGCCCGATGCCGAGGGCGAAGTCAGCGTCTTGCTGTGCAAGGGCGTATTGAACGGCGTATTCAAGGAGCGCGACAAGCTCGAATTGAAGTATCGAGACAAAAGTCTCCGGCTGTTGCTATCGAAGATCGTCGAGGTCGGCGAGGATTTCGACTGGGCGAAGCTCAAGATCATACCGACGACGTGACCTGGTACTGCGTGACGTGAAGATGCGTGACGTGGTAATTCGTGACGTGATACTGCGTTTGTAACAAGACGGCTTCAACGACGCTGCACCATGTCACGCTGCTCCATGTCACGCTTCATCATGTCACGCGTCACCACGTCACCTCTTTAGGACCTTGCGCAGCCAGGCGCCGATGTCCTCTATCTCCTGCGGGCAGACCGAGTGCTGCATCGGGTACTGCTTCCATTCAACCCGGTAACCCAGGCCGGTCAGAAACGTCATGGCGCCCGCGCCCATCATGAGCGGCACGACGGGATCAAAGAGCCCGTGCGCCATGAAGATGGGCGCGGTCTTGTTGGCGTCGGATGCTTCCTGGGGGAGGGTATCCGCAAGCGGCAGGTAGGTCGAGAGCGCCATGATGCCAGCGAGCTTTTTCGGGTAACGCAGCCCAGCCTGCAGCGCGATCGCTCCGCCCTGCGAGAAGCCCGCGAGCACGATTTTCTCCGCCGCGACGCCGCGCTTGCCTTCGCGCCCGATCAGCGCATTGATCTGCTCCTGCGAGTCGTGGACGCCGACCGCGTCGGGACGCCGTGATTTTCCCTCGAGATCGCCTAAGGAGACATCGTACCAGGCGCGCATCACATGGCCGTTGTTGATCGTTACCGGGCGCATCGGCGCATGCGGGAACACGAAGCGGATAGGAGGTGCGCCGTCGAGCTCGAGCTCGTTCACGATCGCTACGAAGTCGTTGCCGTCGGCGCCGAGGCCGTGCATCCAGATGACCGCGGCGGTGGGGTTCTTCCCGGTTTCTATCTCGATTGTTTCCAGAGGTTTGTTCATGTAAAACCTAACACGCCGCCAAGACGCCAAGAAACCCAAGAACAAATAAATTTAACGTGCCCCTTCACCGGCGCGGGTGAGCTTGCTCGCGCGCGTCCGTGTGGAAGCGGAAGTTAGACCAGCGGGATCGTCCGCCTGCACCGTCAATCGGCCTTCGCGCCGGTCTGCCTCACCATTTCTGTCCACTTCCTACCTGCTCAACTGTCGTCTCGGGCGTCAACACTCCGAGATCCGCGAGCAGGGCCTTGACCTCCGTGCGACCTACATCGGACAGCGGCGTCTGGGGCGGCATGGGCGGGCCGACCTCGTAGCCTTGAAGCTCCAGTGCTCCCTTGATGCACGCAGCAAGATTGTATTTCGCGAAGGCGCGGTTCATGCGCCAGAGCCTGCGCTGCAACCCCATCGCCTCCTGCCAGCGACCGGCACGGCAGAGTTCATACAACTGCACGCTTTGTCGCGGGACAACACACGCGGGCCCCGCCATCCAGCCCACGCCGCCGATGAGCATTACGGCCGCCGGGATGTGCGCCGAGGCGCTGAACACGCGGATGCGGTCCCCGACGGCGTTGAGGATGGTGAGCAGCCTGCCCGTTTCCGAGGAGGCGTCCTTGAGGTAGCGGATGTTGGGCACTTTGGCGAGCCGCTCGATCGCCGGCAAAGTGAGGTCGCTTCTCTGGAATTGCGGGTTGGTATACAGCACGACCGGCAATGCGGTCGCGTTCGCAATCGCCGTGAAATAGGAGACCACGCCGTCCTCCGCGATCGGAAAATAAGCCTCGAGAATCCCGAGGATGCCGTCGACGCCAAGCGTCTCGTAGGCCTTTGCCTGCTCGACAGCGTCGGCGATCGTGGTCGCCGCCACGCCCGCCACGACCGGCACGCGGCCGCGCGTCGCCTGCACCACCACTTCCACGATCCGATGACGTTGCACGCGATTCAGGTAGGCAAACTCGCCAGTCGAGCCAAGAGGCGTCAAGCCGTGTACACCGGCGCCGATGAGATCGTCCACAAGACGTGCCAGCACCCCGTCCTTGACGCGGCCGCGCTCGTCAATGGGCGAGACCAGGTACGGAAAAACTCCGCGAAATTCAGTGTGGGCCATGCTCAGCTCCGTAAGTAATCGGTAGGTCTAACGTAAATTGGTTGACAATTTAGTTGACACTCGCTGCTGTGCTGTCGAGTCGGCCTTTTCCAGACTTTATTTTTGAATATGATCTTCCTTGGCGTGCTTGGCGGTTCAATTTGTATTGATTTTATTTTCTTTTCTTGGCGCCTTGGCGGCTAATTCATTTCTTCGGCCGAATGGCCGACTTGGGCCGGAACGCTTTCACGACAGCTTCGTTCGTCTCGATGTAGGGGCCGCCGATGAGGTCTATGCAGTACGGTACCGCGGCGAAGATGCCGGCTACCAGTTGCTCGCCGCCCGGTCCTTTCACGCCTTCCAGCGTTTCCTTGATCGCCTTCGGCTGGCCGGGGAGGTTGAGGATCAGCGCCTTGCCGCGGATCAC
>CAYYZZ010000289.1:0-3707 GCA_964476235.1 uncultured Streptomycetaceae bacterium
GCGCCGGAGGCTTTCACCACCTTCGCCCATTTCACGATCTCGGACTTGATGATCGCCGCGAATTCTTCCGGCGTATTGCCCACAAGATCGAGGCCCTGGCCCGTCAGTTTTTCGCCGACCTCCGGCAACCGGAGCACTTTGGCGATTTCCCGCTGAAGTTTCGCGACCACCGCGGCGGGCGTCCCGGCGGGAGCGAGCAACCCGTACCACGAGCTCACGTCGTAGCCCGGCACGCCCGATTCCGCGATCGTCGGGAGCTCCGGCGTAATCGCAGTGCGGCTCCGGGTCGTCACGGCGAGCGCGCGCAACTTCCCGGCACGCACGTGCGGGATGGCCGTGGGGATGGTCGGGAACATCACCGACACGTGCCCGCCGATGAGATCGGTGTACGCCGGGCCGTTGCCCTTGTACGGCACGTGCACGATATTCACGCCGGCCATCGTCTTGAAAAGCTCGCCCGCCAGATGGGGCGGCGTGCCGATCCCCGCGGACGCATAGTTCAATTGGCCGGGACGGGACTTGGCAAGCGCGATGAATTCCCTCACCGTCCGCGCCGGAACCGACGGATGGACCACCAGCAGCCCGGGGCCCGACGTGAACATCGTCACCGGCGCGAAATCACGCATGGAATCGTATGGAAGCTTTGGGTAGAGGCTCGGATTGATGGCGTGGGCCCCGCTCACGATGAGGAGCGTGTAGCCGTCGGGGGGCGACTTGGCCACGACTTCCGAGCCGATGCTTCCGCCGGCGCCGCCACGGTTGTCGATGACGACGGTCGCGCCCAGGCTCTCGCCGAGCTTCTGCATGATGGTCCGCGCCATGAGGTCGGCGCCACCGCCCGGCGGGAACGGCACGACGACGCGGATCGGCTTCGCCGGATACTCCTGCGCCAGCCCCGTCGCGCTGGTCGCGAGCGCGAGCACGAGCATGGCGGCGGCGCGGAAGCCAACACTACCGTGAATATAGGATTTCATTTCTATTTTGGTGACGCAGTGATGCGGTGATGATTTTCCGCACTGCGGGAGTCATCCTTCATCCTTCATCCTTCATCCTTCATCCCTCATCCCTCATCCCTCCGCGCTCATCGCATAGCAGCGATCACCGCTGCGGCGAATGACGCGGTGGTCTCCCGCCCACCGAGGTCGCGCGTCGTTGCCCCGGACACGACCGCGCTCTTCACGGCGTTCTCCATCAGCACCGCCGCGTCGCGGCATGGCCGGCTCTTCGACCGCTGGAAGAACCAGCGCAGGAGCAACGCGGTGGACAGGATCAGGGCGGACGGATTGGCGCGGCCCTTGCCCGCGATGTCGGGCGCCGTGCCGTGCACGGCCTGCGCCATCGCGTGCTCGAGGCCCGCGTTCAGCGACGGCGCGAGCCCCACTCCGCCCGCCAGCCCGCTCGCCTGGTCGGACAGGATGTCGCCGAATAGATTCGTCGTCGCCACCAGCCGGTAACGGTGCGGGTCGCGCGGAAACGACGAGCTGAAGGTGTCAATGCGAACCAGCTCGAGCGCAATGTTCCGGTAGCGGCTCTGCAGCCGCTCGAACGCGCCGATGAACAGCCCGTCGGTCTGGGGCAGGACGGTCCGCTTGTGAACGATGGAGATGCGCTTCTGTCCGGTGGCGGCCGCGTACTGGAACGCGTATTTGGCGAATCGATCGCACGCCTCTCCGGTGATCACGCGCAGCGCGAGGCCCACGTCCTCCGTCGGCTTGAACTCCCCGTAGCCCCACGCCATGTTGCGATCGGGGTAGAAGCCCTCGGTGTTCTCCCTCAGTATGGTGATGTCGAGATCGGGGATCAGCGGATTCAACTGCGGCCAGGCTTGCACCGGCCGCACGTTGGCGAACAGCTTGAAATGCCTGCGGATGAAGCCGTTTGGATGACCGCGGTAAGGATCGTCCTTCGGGTATTCCCCGGCGGCGGTGGGGCCCACGATCCAGCCCTCGTGCCGGCCGAGCGTGCGCACCGTCTCGTCGCACAGCGTAGTGTGATGCTTGCGGTAGGAGCGCCAGCCGAAAAGGCCCGTCTTCAGACGGACGCCGAGCCCCGCGCTCCGCGCCGCGGCTTTGAGAACCCGGACCGCCGCATCGGTAATTTCGGGACCGATGCCGTCCCCTTCCAGCACCGCCAGCTCGATCTCATGCTTGCCCACCATCGCTCGCTCCCTGCTCCAGTATCGTTTCCTGACAGAATACCATCGGCCCTTGAATCCGTGAGTCGTGATTCGTGAGTCGTGATTCGACTCCCCTCCTGTCTGAGGGTGAGCCGGGGTTTCGAAAAATGTGCCTGCGCACATTTGAGCCGGCGAACGCCAGGCGCGATGCAGCGCGACTGGACGGGGGGGTGGCGCCGTCATCTTCTTCCGTCTTCGCGGATCGAGAGAAGACGGCGCGAATCTCCCCTCTCCATTCCATGGAGAGGGGCGGGGGTGAGGGTCGGCGCCGGGGTGGTGGAAGCGTCACCCCGGAAGAAAGGACGGAGGTGGTCACAAATTGTGACCACATCGTCCGGCTTGAATTCTCACACGCTCCGCCGTATGCCTTCACGGAGCACGGGACGATCATGGCCACCAACGTGCTCGTTTGCTCCCAATATGGGAGCATGGTAAAGTAGCCCATGCGGATCATCGCGCTGCGGGTGCTGCGGGATTTCTGGAACAGGCACCCCGACGCGGAAATCCCGCTGCGTTCCTGGTACGCGGCGGCCAGCCGGGCCGGCTGGAGCAGTCCGGTCGAAGTCAAAGCCGCGTACCGGAATGCAAGCTTCATTGCGAACAACCGTATAGTGTTCAACGTAAAGGGCAACGATTATCGGCTCATCGTGGCGGTGCATTACAACCGGGGCATGATGTTCATCCGGTTCGTGGGCACGCATCGCGAGTACGACAGAATCGATGCCAGCACGATTTGAGGACCTGAAAGATGGAACTTCGCCCTATTCGATCCAAGCGTGAGCACCAGGCCGCCCTCAAGGAAGCGGAAAACCTCTGGGACGCGCCGGCAGGCTCGCCGGGAGCGGACCGACTTGAAGTGCTGACGCTGCTCATCGAAGCCTATGAGCGCGAGCACTTCTCGATCCCGGACCCCGATCCAATTGATTTCCTGCAACACGTCATGGAAGCGCGCGAACTGACACGCAAAGACCTTGAGCCCTATATCGGCTCTCGAGCGCGGGTCGCCGAGGTGTTGAACCGCGTCCGCCCGCTCACGCTGGACATGATCCGCAAACTCGCGGACGGCCTGGAGCTTCCGGCCGATGTCCTTATCCGCGGCTACAGAGTAAAGCGCGCGGCGTGATAGCGGCGGCACAGCGTGAATCGTGATTCACGAGCCGCGATCCGCGAGTCACGCGGGCAGCGCCCGCCTGCCTCCTCATCCCTCATCCCTGATTATGGACCGGCGTGATAAGTGATAGGTGATAAGGCCCCCGCGCAGCGGGCTGACTTAACCCCCTATCCCCTATCCCCTATCACCGGACTTAGGTCATCCTTTCGCCTTCCTCCTTCCTCCTTCCTCCTTTCGCCTTCAGGTGGGCGCGCGCTGACGCAGCAGTTGCACGCCGACCAGCAGCGCCGGAACGCCGCACACGATGAAGCCGGCCCCGTAGCTGCCGGTGAAGTCGAGCAGCCCTGAATACATGAGCGGCAAGGCCAGCGCGCCGACCTGGCCGAAGGAGAGCACGCCACCGGTGACTCCGCCACGCAT
>CAYYZZ010000290.1:0-3705 GCA_964476235.1 uncultured Streptomycetaceae bacterium
TTAACCCCACCGCCTCACGGCGGTGGGAGGTCGGCTAGATGATCTTCAGATAAGATCAAAATCATAAAGCGATTCTTGTATTCTTTATCTGTGTGTATCTGCGTTTATCTGCGTTTATCTGCGGTTGATATTTTGTTCTCAAGACGGACTCTAGAATGGCAGCGCCGCGTCGTGCTTGACGGCGAGTATTACGCGCCGGAAATCGGTCTGGATACGCTTTAACGCGGCCGCGTCGTCGGCCTCGAAGCGCAGCACCACCACCGGCGTGGTGTTGGAAGGGCGGGCGAGCCCGAAGCCGTCGGCGTACTCCACCCGCAGCCCGTCTATCGTGATCACCTCGCGCGCGCCCTCGAAGCGCGCGGTGGCCTTCAGCTTTTCCATCAGCGCGTAGTTCTCGCCTTCCGCCAGCTTCAGGTGCAGCTCGGGCGTCGAGACCGCGTCCGGCAGGCCCTCGAGGACGGCTCCCGGGTCGCGGCTGCGGGACAGTATCTCGAGCAGCCGCGCGCCGGCGTAGAGCCCGTCGTCGAAGCCGTACCAGCGCTCCTTGAAGAAGATGTGCCCGCTCATCTCGCCCGCGAGCGGCGCGCCGGATTCCTTCAGCTTCTGCTTGATGAAGGAATGTCCGGTTTTCCACATCACCGGCTTGCCGCCATGCTGCGTGATCCACGCGAACAGGTTGCGCGTGGACTTGACGTCGAAGATCACCTCGGCGCCCGGGTTGCGGCCGAGCACGTCCGCGGCGAATAGCATCAGCAGGCGGTCGGGATAGATGATCTTGCCGCTCTTCGTGACGACCCCGAGCCGGTCGCCGTCCCCGTCGAACGCAAGCCCCAGCTCGCCCTTGCCTGCGGCGAGCGCCTGCTGGACGTCAGCGAGGTTTTCTGGCCGCGAGGGGTCGGGGTGGTGATTGGGAAAGTTCCCGTCGACCTCGCAGTACAACTCGGCGACTTCGCATCCCAGGCGGCGATAGAGCTCGGGCGCGGTGGCGCCCGCGACGCCGTTCCCGCAGTCCACCACCAGCCTCATCGGGCGCGCCAGCTTGACGTCGGACACGATGCGCCGGAGGTAATCCTCCCGCACGTCTTCCTGGCGGTAGCTGCCGGCCCCGCGGGCGAGATGACCCTGCTCGATGCGTGCCTTCAGCTGCTGGATGGCCTCGCCCGCGAGCGTCTCGCCGGCCAGCATCATTTTCAGCCCGTTGTACTCGGGAGGATTGTGCGAGCCGGTCACCATCACGCCCGACAGCGTGTCGAAACGGTGGGCGGCGAAGTAAAGCATGGGCGTGGCGACCTGCCCGACGTCGATCACGTCGATGCCGCTCGCCTGCAGCCCGGCCGAGAGCGCGGCGGAGAGCTGCGGCCCGGACAGGCGCCCGTCGCGGCCGATGGCGACGGCGGAGCGGCCGCGGTCGCGGGCCTCCGATCCGATCGCCCGGCCGATGAGCTCGGCGATTTCCGGGGTCAGGGTCCGCCCGACGATGCCGCGGATGTCGTAAGCCTTAAAAATTTCCGGGGGTATCGATTTCAGCATGGGGAAATGGAATTTGCCTGGTTGCCGATATTCTCACCGTACACACTATACCCGGAAATTTTTTATGAAGACCAACGACATTCAGGATCGAGTCGTTGGGCTTCATGCGCCGAAAAATTCCAGCACGCGTAAGGGCAGCCAGTCCAGATTGCCGGGAAACGTACCGCTTACGAACCCGACGTGGCCGCCATCCTCCGGCTGCTCAAGCGTTACCGCGCCGGAGACTTCTCCCGGTCCGGGCAGCGCCGGGGCCGGTAGAAACGGGTCGTTTCTCGCGTTGATGACGAGTGTCGGGACGCGGATATTCCTCAAGCCGGGCTTGCTGCTCGCGCGCGTCCAGTAATCGTCGGTGTTCCTGAACCCGTGCAGCGGCGCGGTGACCAGGTCATCGAACTCGCGCAGCGTGAATGCCGCGCGCACCCGCGCGGCATCATACAGACCAGGGTGGCTCGCGAGCTTGGCAAGAGCTTTTCTCTTCAGGGTAATCAGGAAATTGTTCGCGTAAAGCAGGCTGAAGCCTTGTCCCAGGGCATCACCTGCAGCCATCAGATCAACCGGGGCCGACACTGCTGCGGCTTTGTCCACGACGGCGTTTGCGTCGGCCCCGCTTTCGCCCAGCCACTTCAGCAGCGCATTGCCGCCCAGCGAAACGCCGACCGCGAAGAGCGGGGCATCGGCGTTCTGCGCCCGGAGCCGGCGCACGATCCAGTCGATTTCCTGCGCATCGCCCGAATGGTAGGCGCGGGGGAGGCGATTGGGCTCGCCGCTGCATCCCCGGAAATGCACTGAGACGCCGCGCATCCCGCGGCCGCGCAGCGCGGCCATCAGCGCGAGCGCGTAATGGCTGCGCGAGCTGCCCTCGAGCCCGTGGAACAGCACCACCAATGGAACCGATAAGTTAATCCGGCGCGGGTCCCGCGACGGATTAACTGACCAGTCGAGATCGATGAAATCGCCGTCCGGCGTGTCCCATCGCTCGCGGCGATACGCGACCCGTTGCCGCGGTACCAGCAGCGCCGCGTAGAGAGTCTGCGCGTGGCCACCCGGCAGCCAGCGCGGAGCACGGTAGGAGGACATGGGCGGGATGAGGCCCGTTACAACCCTCTGATCACAATCCGGTGGAGTTGCGTTACTCATCACGCCTCGGGGAGCAGGTTGTAACGGGCTGAGGGATGAGAAGTTTGCAGTTTGCAGTGGGCAGCAGGGAGTTTGCAGTGGGCAGTTTGCAGCAGGAAGTTTGGAATTACTGCCAACTGCCAACTGACGGCTGCCAACTGACGGGTGCCAACTGACGGCTGCCAACTGACGGCTGCCAACTGCCAACTCCTGTCACCAGTCACGCCGACAAAAAAAGCGGGCGCCTGGCGGGCCCGCTTTTTTCGCGCTGGCTGCGTGTCAGTTCTTGTATGACGTATCGACCTTGTCGAGCTTGCGCAGCAGCGCCGGCCATTCGAGTATGCCGAAGCGGCGGCGCACGCCGGGCTGGAACAGGCGCCAGGCTTCGTTGACGACTTCTTCCGGCGGCAGCTCGATCTCGGTATTGCAGGAGAGCGTCATTACCTGCAGCTGGCAGGCGCGCTCGAGCCGGTACATGTTGTTGAAGCACTCTGGAATGCTCGGCGCGCAGGTGAGCAGTCCGTGGTTCTTGAGGATCATGGCGTCGGTATCGCCGAGGTCCTTCACCAGGCGCTCGCGCTCGTCGAGGTTGAGCGCGATGCCCTCGTAGGCGTGGTAGGAGACGCCCTTCGCCCAGCGCAGCGAAGTCTGCGCGATCGGCATCAGGCCGCACTTCATCGCCGACACCGCCATGCCGTGCAGGGTATGCGTGTGGATGATGCAATCCACGTCGTGGCGCGCGCCGTGGATCGCGCTGTGGATCACGTAGCCCGCCTGGTTGACGTCGAACTCGGTGTCGTTGAACAGAACCTTGCCGTCGATGTCGATCTTGATCATGCACGAGGCGGTCATCTCCTCGTAGAGCATGCCGTAGGGATTGATCAGGAACTCGTTGGTCGTCCTCGGCACGCGCGCGGAGATGTGATTGGCGATCATCTCGACCATGCCGAACCCGGCCATCAGGCGGTAGCACGCGGCGAGGTTGACGCGCGTATCCCATTCTTCCTTGCTGACCTGCTCGCGCACCGACTTCTTGATCCGGATGGCTGGGGCGTTCAT
>CAYYZZ010000291.1:0-3696 GCA_964476235.1 uncultured Streptomycetaceae bacterium
CCGTTGAGTCGGGATTCCCCGGCTACGAGGATTACACGTGGATTGCGTTCTTCGCGCCG
Organism: uncultured Streptomycetaceae bacterium; assembly: GCA_964476235.1. Lineage (GTDB taxonomy): Bacteria > Pseudomonadota > Gammaproteobacteria > Burkholderiales > SG8-41 > SG8-41. The sequence goes on from CAYYZZ010000291.1 coordinate 60, forward strand.
CGCGGCACGCCACGCGCCGTCGTGGAGAAGCTCAACGCCGACATCACCGGCGCGCTGCAGGTCCCCGCGATCAAGGAACGGCTCGCCACACTCGGCTTCGACTTCACGCCAAACACCCCCGAGCAGTTCAGCGAGTATCTCAGGCGCGAAGTGGTGAAGTGGGGCCAGGTGGTCAAGGAATCCGGCGCGCGGGTGGATTGATCGCCTGGATAAGGCGTGATGGGTGATACGGGATAGGGGATAGGGCGCCCGCGGAGCGGTGTAATAATGAGGTGACTCGATTCCGCGCGAGCGCGGGAATCCGTATCCCTCATCCCTCATACAGTCCCCTCGCGGGGCCTGGTGACTTTCTTTTTGCTCGCCCATAAAAGAAAGTCACCGGCACCCGGGGCCGCCCCCGGAATTGCGCGACGCAGTCGCCGGCTGAAACGTGCGGAGGCACGTTCTCCCACCACCCGGCGACAGAGTCGGGTCGGACCCACACAACGCATTAATCTCACCCGGGGTAGCCGGAAGCCAGCGTTTCCTGAATTTCGCGCCGCGAGGCGCCAGACGCGACCAAGGCCCGCAGGATCAAATCGAGCGACACGGACGGATCGCCCGCCTCGATCTTGGCGATGCGCGACTGGCTCGACCCCATCCGTTTCGCGAGATCGATTTGCGAAATACCGCGCTTGCGCCGTGCCTGGCGCAAGGCGTCCATGAGGCACAACTTCACTTCCACCAGCGCGGCCTCCTGGTCGTTGAGGCGCAGGAACTCCTTCGTGGAGCCGACGTTCCAGCCCGCTGCCTTGAGCCGTCTTGCCTTCGCCGCTTTCATGCTTTCGCCTCTCTCAGGTTTGCTGGTAGCGCCGCAGCCGCTTGCCGCTCGCTTTCAGAACGGACTTCGGGGTCTTCGTCGTTGTTTTTGCGAACACGTCGAGAATCACGATCGCATCAGACCGGACGCAATACATGATCCGCCAGGTCCTGTCCGCGTCCTGCACCCGCAGTTCGTGGCAGGCATTCCCGATTACCGCCATCGGCCTCGAATGCGGCATGGCGATGGACTCGCCGCGCTGTAAACGGCGCAGCAGCACCCCGGCTTCAACCCTTGCGGCGGCCGATAACGGCGGTGTCTTGATCTCGCCGTGCAGCCACGCTAGCGGTTTGTCGCGTTTGGCATGGGATGGCATTATATGTCCGATCCGACATAAGTCAACTGCCGATACTGTTCCTGACCCTGATTCGATCAACGCCGCACGAGCGGAAGCGTTGACGGCCGACGGGAGATGTGGCTCGGCCGACGCTCCGGGTGCCAGCCGACGTATCGTGCAACCTGGCGCATAGCTGCTATCGAAAGTAGTAACACCCGTGCGGGGACACGTTCCCTCCCACCACCCGTCCCTTCGTGACACCCCTCCTCCGGCAGGAGGGGAGTATCCCGGCTCACCGTCGTGCAGGAGGGGAAGCGAATCACGAATCACGCTTTCGTTGACGCAGTCCTGCTACGCTGGCTAGTGCCGTTCCAACTATTCGTGAATAATCAATCTAATCGTGCTGACCCTGATGTCGCTGGTGCCGTTCCAACTTGTCATGCCTATTGGCAAGGACCTCTGCAGGCCGCAGGTCAAGCATTATTAGGACCCCTGCATTTAGCGGAGATAGTTGGAACGGCACTGGCAGACGAGATGATCATACTTGGCGAACAAGTTGGAACGGCACTAGACTTCAAACCTTTCCTCATCCCGAAAAAAAGGAAGTTCCACATGGCGGTCAAGCCGAAACTCAAGGACACGCGCGACAAGAAGAACCGCAAGCTGACGCGCAAGGACGTGCACAAGGCGGCGAAGCGCTGCAAGAACTGGGGCCGCTGGGGCAAGGACGACGAGATCGGCACGCTCAACTTCACCACCGCCTCGGACATCGTCGCGGCGGCGCGCCTGGTGAGGAAGGGCAAGGTCATCTCGCTCGCGTTGAATTTCGACCAGCACGGCCCGCAGGGCGGCAAGACCAAGTATCCCGCACTCGGCCGCTTCAACCCGATACACATGATGACGCGCACCGGGACCGATGCCTATTCCGGCGTGCTCGACCACCGCAAGATCCGCGGCACCGACGACATCATCATCATGCCGCTGCAGTGCGGCACGCAGTGGGACGGCCTCGGCCACATCCTCTACTACGACACCATGTGGAATGGCTACGACTGCCGCAACGTCACCTCCGCCGGCGCGCAGAAGGGCGGGATCGAGAAGACCCGCGAGAAGATGGTGGGCCGCGGCGTGCTGCTCGACGTCGCGCGCGCCATGGGCAAGAAGTGGCTGCCCGACGGCTTCGCGATCACCAACGAGATTCTCGATCTCACCGAGAAGAAACAGGGCGTGAGAGTGCGGCGCGGTGACTACCTGCTGGTGCACACCGGCCACGTCCAGCGCTGCCTCACCAGGAAGAGCTGGGACGGCTACTCGGGCGGGGATGCCCCCGGTTTCGCGTTCGAGACCGTGGAATGGCTGCACAAGCGGGAAGTCGCGGGCGTCGCCACCGACACCTGGGGCGCGGAAGTGCGCCCCAACGAGACCGAGGACACCAACCAGCCGTGGCACTGGATCACGATCCCGATCATGGGGCTCACGGTGGGCGAGATCTTCCACCTGACCGAACTCGCGAAGGACTGCGCGGAGGACAAGCGCTACGAGTTCCTGTTCGTCGCGCCGGCGCTGCCCATCACCGGGGCGGTGGGGTCGCCAGTCAATCCACTGGCGATCAAGTGACGAGTGACAACAAAAGTTGACAGTTGGCAGCCGTCAGTTGGCAGCAACTGCAAACTGCCCACTGCAAACTGCCCACTCCTGCGCGTCGCCGCGCTGCTCGCAGCAATCGTCGCAGCAGCGCCGGCTGCCGCGCAGGGATATCCCGCTAGGCCGGTGCGGCTGCTCGTGCCGTATCCTGCCGGGGGCCCGGTTGATGCGATCGCGCGGATTCTCGGCCCATACCTCGCCCTGGGCCAGAACGTCGTCGTGGAAAACCGCTCCGGCGCGGGCGGCAGCCTCGGAGCGGAAGTTGTTGCCAAGGCGGCGCCCGACGGCTACACGCTGCTCATTGGCAATACGGGCCCGATGACCGTCAACCCCGTGCTGCGGCAGGATCTGGGCTATGACCCGAGAAAGGATTTTGCACCGGTTACATGGCTAACATCCGCGCAGATGGTCCTCGTTGTGCACCCGTCGCTGCCCGTTCGCTCGGTGAAGGAACTGGTTGCGCTCGCGCGCGCCAATCCGGGCGCCCTCAACTATGGATCGGCCGGGGTCGGAAACCTGACGCATCTCGGCATGGAACTGCTGCAATCGATGGCGAAGATGAAGCTCATCCACGTCCCGTACAAGGGGGTTGCGCCGGCGTATGTCGACCTCATGTCGGGAGAGATCGCTGTCATGTTCGGTAACGTTACCGGCCCGCTGGCGCACATCCGGGCGGGCCGGCTGCGCGCCATCGCGGTAACCTCGTCGAAGCCTTCGCCCGTCCTGCCGCAGGTGCCCAGAGTAGCGGAAACCTATCCGGGCTTCGATCTCGTGACGTGGATGGGCATCTTCCTGCCGGCCGGCACCCCGGAGGCCATACGCGCCAAGCTGCAAGGTGAGTTCGTCAGGGTCCTGCA
>CAYYZZ010000292.1:0-3693 GCA_964476235.1 uncultured Streptomycetaceae bacterium
GCCGAGCTCGTCCATCGCGTCGGATATCGTCCCGGTGAGATCGACGAGCACCTTGAAACCTTCGATGACGTCCTGCGGGAGCCGAGGCAGCTCGAGCATGCGGATGGCTTCGCGCGGCAGCTTGCCCAGCGTGGTTTTCGGCACGGGTACCTCCTGATGATCGGGTGAGAATAGGCGCGGATTCAACCGCGAGGATACTGGATTCTATTGACAGCCTTCAGGCCGCGTCAACGCGCGCCGGGAATGGCGCCTGGCGCGCTGCCCATGCTCCCGGCATAGGAGGAGTATGATTTACTGCAGAGGTGCTTCCACAGGGAGGGGGTAACCATGTTCGGCAATAGAAAAGCGGTGCTTGAAATGCCCGCCGATTCTTCGGCTTCGGCCGGAGGCGGGGCATTGGGCTACGCAGGGTTCTGGGCGCGGGTCGCAGCGCTGCTCGTGGACTCGGCGATCCTGACGGTTTTCGGCTTCGCCGTGATACTCGGGCTGTCTTACGCCCTGGGTGAAACGGGCGGCACGATCGGCATGCTGATCTATATTGCCGCCTACCTGCTCTACTGGCCGGTGATGGAGTGTTCGGCACGCCAGGCGACCTTCGGCAAGAGCCTGCTCGGCATCCAGGTCACCGACCTCGACGGCAATCGCACCTCGTTCATAAGGGCGTTGCTGCGCAACCTCGGCAAAATCATCTCGTCCATGATCTTCGGCATCGGCTACCTGCTCGCGGCGTTCACCTCGCGCAAGCAGGCGCTGCACGACATCATCACCAGCTGCCTGGTGGTGCGCGCTGGTCCGTCGCATCTCTGGAAGGCGGTCCTGGCAACCGTCGCTGGTTTCATCCTTACCGTTGGCGCGGTTTACTACTACGTTACTAAAATTTACTTCCCGCAGCAGAGGGGGAAAACAACAGCAGAGATGGAGAATGCGATGAAGGGGGTGCAAAAAGACGCTCCCGCAAAGCCGCCCGTTGCGAAAGCGCCGGGACCGGACGCAAAACCGGCCGCGCCGTCCGCTCTCCCGGCCAGCCTGAGCGAGGCGGACTACGACAAGCTGCTCGCCAGGCAGCTTTCCGGCCTGGAGAAGCCGTCGAGCGCGCGTGCCGGGCCGGCGCTGCTGCAGCTCGACACCTTTTTCGGCGACAGCATGTGGCTGAAGGTAATGCTGCCGCCGATCCCCAACCTGGATCATAGCCGCGCTAGCATCACCATCAACCGGATTCTCGACGCGAAAAACCAGGACCGTTACGACCGCGACAGCGCGTTCGAGAAGGAGTTTTTCCGCAATGTCAGTCTCAGCGAGATAAAGACAGGCGTACCGCACTTCGCTGGAAACCGAAGCGTGCGAGTGAAGAAGGGAACGACGGAGCCGGACGTGCAGAAGGTCGAGGGCGTTCTGCATCTGTCGCTCCCGATCGAGCTCAAGGTGCTCTCGCTCGGCGCGGCCGATGTTGGCAAGGAGCAGGCCGCGGGGCCGGCTAAATTTACGCTCAAATCGCTACAGGGTCAGGAGGTGTCCTACGCAGTCGCCGGTGCGGGGGAGAACTTTCTCGGGTCCAGAGGCTTCGACGCCCAAGGCTCCGTGGTGCCGTCGGAATCCATCTCCCACAGCGGCGGCGACTTCACGGTCAAGTTTCGCGCGCCTGTGGCCAGGATCGAATTCGCCGTCGCCTCGAGCCTGATTAAGCGCGAGTATTCGTTCTTGGTTATACGCGGGGCCACCGCACCGGCAGCGACGGCGAAACCCGGTGCGCCGACGCCGAGTGCGCCGGTTGCTGTCGCGACTCCACCTGCACCAAAGCCTCCGACGCAGGTCGCCGCCGTGACGCCGAGCGCTCCGCCGGCTGCGGCGCCGACTCCCGCACCGAAGGCACCGGCAACGACGCCGGCGAAACCTGCGGCTGCGCCTGCGGCCACAGCGGCGGTACCCGCCAAACCCGCGGCCGCGCCCGCCGGGCCGGCAGCAGCGCCTGCCGTGAAACCGAAGGCGGCGCCCAAGCCGACGGCGGAGATGGCTGCTGCTCCGTCCGCGGAGAAGCCGAAACCCGCGCGCCGAGCCGAACCGCGCATGCCGGAGGAGCTCGCTTCGTTTGCGCCTCCCCGCGCGCCGACGCCGGCACCGAGGTACAACGACGTCATGACGGCGGTGATGTATCGCGACCGGGCGGCTGCCACCGAGCTGCTCGAGCTGGGCTGGTGGGCCGACCGTCCGGATTCGAACGGCGTCACGCCGCTCATGGCCGCCGCCATGAACGGTGACACCGCGATGGTGCAACTGCTGCTCAAGCACGGCGCGAATCCCAACCTCAGCGGGCCGGGCGGCTCGATGCTGAGTTATGCGAACCGCGGTGGTGACGGCAATCTCGTCGAGCTGCTGAGAAAAGCGGGCGCGCGTTAAGCGCTGACCGCGCAAGCGTCAGGCGGCGCCGATGTCCGAGGCTGCCCGCATTCCCGGCAAGGGCTGGTACGTGTTTGCGGGGGCGGTGGCCCTGGCGGGCGTGATCGCGATGGCTGCCCTCATCGCGTGGTTCGTGCTGACGCTGGACAAAGGGGTGCAGTTTCTTGGGCCCGGCCGGCACACCGTCGAGTTGGACAAGCCCGGGAAATACCTGGTGTGGAACGACTACCGGACCGTGTTCCGGGGCCGCAGTTACAACGAATCCGAGAAGCTGCCTCCTGGCGTTCGCATCAGCGTGCTTGATAAGGCAAGCAGCCAGGCGCTTGCGGTCTCGGCGAGTCACGGGGCGACTTCAAGCATCGGCAACACCAGCAGCGTCTCGGTTTCGCAGTTCGTGATCGAGCGACCCGGCAGTTACGAGATCGTCGTGGAGGGCGACTTTCCGCCGCGCGTATTTTCCGCGAGCCGGGATTTCCTGTTCAGCCTGCTGGGCGTGATATTCGGGGCCTTTGCGCTGATATTCGGAGGTTTCGGCGCGGCGATCGGCATTGCTGCCTGGGCCTTTATCAAGCGGGAGGAGGGTCGGGGGGCGGCCAAGCGCACGGATGCGACCGTGGCGGCAGCGCCCGGCGCGGCTGCGGGGGCGCCCTCTCGCGAGCAGTCGCTCAAGAACATCACGGCGATCGTTTACGGATTGCAGCTCGCCTCGTTCCTGGCCGGCATTACCATTATCGCCGCGGTGATCATCAATTACGTGAAACGTAAGGACCTCGAGGGCACCTGGCTCGAGTCCCACTTCCGCTGGCAGATCCGCACCTTCTGGTACAGCCTGCTCTGGCTCGGCGTCGGGCTCGCGTCGCTGGTCGTCCTCATCGGCTTCTTCGTGCTGATGGCCTCGGCGGTATGGCTCCTCTACCGCGCGATCAAGGGCTGGGTCGCGCTGTCCGAGAACAAGCCGATGTATTCCTCATGAACGGCGTAATTCGTGAATCGTGAGTCGTGATTCGACCCGCAATTGTTGAGCACTTGCGCAGCATGGCGGGCTTCCGCTATCGTGCAGGGCTTAAGAACCGTGATTCGTGATTCGTGAATCGTGATTCGTTAATCGTGATTCGACCAAGTGGGTGCGTCACGGTTCGTAACAACTTCGACTCACGACTCACCATTCACGACTCACGCAGTCCGAAGCACTAGGGCGGAATATCCCAATGGCAAAAGCGAAATCTCAGAAAACCGGTATGCGGAAGGGCCTCACCGCTTACGGCGACGAGGAATTCTCGCTGTTCCTGCGCAAGGCCT
>CAYYZZ010000293.1:0-3683 GCA_964476235.1 uncultured Streptomycetaceae bacterium
GAAACCGTCAGTTAATCGATGGACACCGGCATCTTGGTGTCCATCGATTGGATGATCGCCTCGAACGCGGCGATGGTGTTGACCATTTCCGCCGGCGTGATGGGGTAGGGGGCGCGCCCCGCCACGGCATCGGCAAAGGCGTCGAATTCGGCGAGTATCGAGTCCACCTTGGGAAATTCACGGCGGTCCACTTTCCCGCCGCGCGTGCGCACGACGACCTCGGTTTCGCCGATGGCCTCGACCGAGCCCTCGTCGCCGAACACCTGCACCCGCCAGTAAAACGGGGAAGCTCTTACCAGGCCGAAATAGCCGGAGAGGCCGCTGGCGAAGCGGAACATCACCGAAGCGGCGTCGCGGGGGTCGTGCCCCGACCGGAAGGAAACGACCTGCGCCTTCACCTCGGACACGGCGCCGCCCAGGCCCACGAAAGCGTCGAGCAGGTGGATCCCGGTGCCGGTCATGCCGCCGCCGGGCGACTCGCCCGGCGAATCGCGCCAGGCGGAGAAGTGCAGGCCGGAATTCTCGTTGCTGTAATGCCCTTCGATGTGCATGACGCGCCCGAGCACGCCGGTCGCGACGACGCGGCGCAGTTCGACCATCGAGGGCCAGAAACGCTTGTTCTGCCCGACGCCGATCGGGACGCCCGCTTTTTGTATGGCGGCAACCGCGCGCTCGGCATCGGCGCGCTTGAGCGATAGCGGCTTCTCGCAGAACACCGGCTTGCCGGCCGCGGCTACGCGCACGATCTGGTCGGCATGCAGGGAGTGGGGGGTCGCCAGCACGACGGCCTCGACCCGCTTGTCGGCGAGCGCCCGTTCCAGGTCGTCGCTCAAAGTGAAGCCATGGGCTTCGGCCAGGGGAAGCGCGGCATCGATCTCCTTGCTGACGCCGTGGACGAAGCGGAGCTTCCCGCTTTTGCCCTGCACGCACTGGACGATATTCTTGCCCCACCAGCCCAATCCGATAATGGCGGCGTTGATCATTGAAGCCCAGCGCGATTTTTTCCCTTCACCGCCTTGTTCACCACGTTGATCGGCCATTCGCCGGACAGCACGCGGCGGACCTCGTTCGGCGCACCGGCCTGCAGCCCGACCATGGCCGTCTCGCTGTACCACGCCACATGGGGATTGACGATGACGTTCTCGCGCTCGCGCAGCGGGTGGGGGTTGAGCAGCGGCTCCGGGTCCACGGTGTCGAGCGCGCAGCCGGCGATCTTCTTCGAGTCGAGCGCCCGCACCAGCGCGTCGGTATCGACGACCGGGCCGCGCGAGCAGTTGATGAGGAACGCCGTCGGCTTCATCCGGCCGAAGGCGTCGTCGTTGATCATTTTCCGCGTTTGCGGCATGAGCGGAGGATGCACCGAGACGAAGTCCGATTCCTTGAGCAGGTCGTTCAGTTCCACCTTCCCGCCGGGCTCGCCGAATTGCCCTTCCTTCACGTAGGGGTCGGCGTAGAGGACCTTCATGCCGAAAGCCGCGGCGCGCACGGCGACCTGCCGCGCGATGTTGCCGAACCCGACCAGGCCCAGCGTGCTGCCGACCAGACGGAAGAGGGGCTTGCCCGGCGGCACCTCCCAGCGGCCGGCGCGGACCATGCGGTCGTAGAAGACGACCTTGCGCGCGCAGGCGAGCAGCAGTGCCATGGTGTGCTCGGCGACCTCCTCGATGCAATAGGTGGGGTTGTTGGTGACGATGATGCCGGCCAGAGTGGCGGCATCGAGGTCTATCGTGTCCACGCCGATGCCGTAGCGGGCGATGATCCGGCATCTCGGCATCTTCGCCATCACGCCCGCCGTGATCGGGCCGGCATAGGTGTTGAGCAGGGCGTCGCAGTCTGCCGCCTGGGAGAGGAACTCCTCGGGCTTCTTGGTCTGCATGGGCACGAGCTCGCCCAGCCCCGCCAGTATCTTCTTCTCGACGTCCAGGGATTCCCAGACGTAATCGGTGAGCACTACTTTTGCCATGCCGGCCATATCTCTTGCCTCTCGAATTACTTGTAGATTTCGGGATTCCAGCAATTCGGCGGCTGCCGGCCCTCCAGCACCGCCATGATGTTGTCCACCACCACGTTGGCCATGGATTCCCTCAGCTCGGTGACGGCGCTGCCCAGGTGAGGCGTGAGCACGACGTTCTGCATGGTGAGCAGCTCGGGCTCGACCTGGGGCTCGTTCTCGTAGACGTCGAGCCCCGCGCCCGCGATGCGGCGCTCGGCGAGCGCGCGGACCAGGGCCTTTTCGTCCACGATCGGGCCGCGCGAGCTGTTGACGAGGAAGGCCGTCGGCTTCATGAGGCGAAGCTCGCGCTCGCCGACCAGATGGCGCGTCTCGGCGTTCAGCGGCGCGTGGACCGAGACAAAATCGGACTCCGATAGCAGCTGGTCGTACGGCACGTACTCGAGGCCGGCCGCCCGCTCCTCGCTTTCCGGCTTGCGGCGCGGCGTCCAGTAGAGGGTTCGCATCGAGAACCCCTGCGCCCGCTTGGCGACCGCGCGCCCGATACGGCCGCCGCCGCCGATCAGGCCGATGGTCTTGCCGTGAACCCAGGCGCCCAGAAGGTGCGCCGACTGCGCTCCGGGGAAGACTCCGGCTCGCACCAGCCGGTCGCCCTCGACCACGCGCCGGGCAACGGCCAGCAGCAGAGCGAAATGGATGTCGGCGGTCGCCTCGGTCACGATGGGCGCGATCACCGTGACCGGGATGCGCCGCGCAGTCGCCTCGGCCACGTCGATGTCGGATGGGGTTATTTTCATCGAGGCGATCGCGCGCAGGCGCGCGCCGGCCGCGATCACGTCGCGATCCACCTTGTCATGGAGCAGGCAGAACAGGAAGTCCAGGTGCGGGACCTTCTCGAGCAGTTCGCTCTTGGTGACCTTGTGAAGCGTGTCGGGATTCAACTCGACGTCGGCGACCGCGCGCAACCGCTCGATCGCGCTGGCTGCCACGGGCTGGGTGATGAATATTTTCGGACGCATACGCTCTTTAAAAGCGTGACATGAAGCTTCGTGACATGATGAATCGTGACATGATGAGGCGAGCTGGTTTAAAACGCCGCATTTTCACGTCACGCAGCATCATGTCACGCCGTACCATGTCACGCAGTATCACGTCACGCCTTTGAGCTGTTGCAAATGCGGCACGCGTAGTCATCGAGCGCAGCGGCGGTGACGCCGACTGCGCCGTGCTGCCGCCGGTTGTATTCCTCCGGCTCGAGTTCGGTGCGGAAGGAATCGTTCAGCCGATTGATCATGTTGAACATTGCGCAAGCCATTGATATTTCTACTATGTCAGCATCGGTGAAGAGGCGGCGCAGCTCGCCCCACACCGCGTTGTCGCGTTTCGCCGTGTTGAGAGTCATTGCTTCCGACCACGCCAGCACCGCCTTTTCTTTCTCGTTGAACAGGAGGCTGTCCTGGTAATTCCCCTGAAGCGAGTCGAATTCCGCGTCCGTGAGTCCCAGTGCTTGACCAAGCACCCGATTGTGCTCCGTTCAGTACTTGCAGCCGTTGATGGTCGAGGTCTTCAGCACGGCGAGGTTGCGCAGCCTGACGTCGGATACCGCGCCGGCATTCGGCTGGCGCACCGCGGCGATGAACGGCAGCAGCCACCGCGCCACGTAGGGGCTGTGCGCGAGAATGCGCTGCAGGTTCGCGGTGCGACCCAGCATCCGGTTCGAAGCTTCGAACAG
>CAYYZZ010000294.1:0-3679 GCA_964476235.1 uncultured Streptomycetaceae bacterium
ATGTTCAACCCGTTCCAGCCGCTCGAGAAGATCAAGGCCGAGATCTTCACGTCCATGCCGGGCAAATTCCGCAAGAAAGGCCGCACGGCCTGGTCCGATTCCAATCGCCAGGGCGCCGAAGTCGAGTGTTTTCTCGAGGGGCCGTCGTTCGACCGCGAAGGGAATCTCTACTGCGTAGATATTCCCTTTGGAAGAATCTTCCGAATATCCTCGAAGGGAGAATGGGAGCTCGTCGTGCAATACGACGGCTGGCCCAACGGGCTCAAGTTCCACAAGGATGGCCGCGCCTTCATTACCTGCTACAAGAAGGGGCTGCTGGCGCTCGACCCGAAGACGGGCAAGCTCGAGACGATCCTGGAGACGGCCTTCAGCGAAAGCTTCAAGGGCCTGAACGACCTGCACTTCGCATCGAACGGCGACCTCTACTTCACCGACCAGGGCCAGACCGGGATCGGCGACCCGTCGGGACGCGTCTACCGCCTGCGCGCGAACGGCGCGCTCGACCGGCTGTGCGACAACGTGCCGAGCCCGAACGGCATCACGCTCTCCACCACCGAGAAGCACTGCTACGTCGGCGTCACCCGTTCGCAGCAGATCTGGCGCCTGCCGCTGATGGCCGACGGCAACGTGTCAAAGACCGGGGTGGCGATACAGCTGTCCGGCGGCGCCGCCGGGCCCGACGGCATCGAGATGGATGCCGACAACGGGCTGATCGTGTGTCATCTCGGCGTCGGCGTCTGGCGCTTCGACGCCAACATGCTGCCGACCCACCTCGTCTACGCCGACGGGCCGCACCACCACCATCTCGACAACTGCGCCTTCGGCGGGCCCGACAACAAGACGATCTACATCACCGAGGCGCTGTCCGGCGACGTGCTCATGGCCAAAATGCCGGTGGCCGGCAAGCGGCTCTACGGCTTGCAGTAGCAGGCCGCGAGGGCGTCTCAGATGAGGCGTCTCAGATAAGACGTCTCAGATGAGGCGTCTCAGAAACAGCGTCTTGAGATGCCAGGACGCACTATCTGAGACGTTGTATCTGCGACGTTGTATCTGCGACGCTGTACCTGAGACGCTTTACCCGAGACGCTTCATCTGCGACCGACTATTGGTCACGGCTTCTCGACCGGAAGTTCCGATCGAGCCGACCACTCATGCCAGGAGCCGATGTAGTTGCGCACCTGCGGCAGTCCGGCGTGCTTCAGCGCGTAGTAGGTGTTGGCGGAGCGCGCGCCGCGATGGCAGTACGGCACGATTTCCGATTCCGGATCGATGCCGCTCTCGCTCAGCAATCCGCGAACGGCATCCGGTGACTTGAAGCGCCCGCCTTCCAGAAACCGGGTCCACTCGATCCACGCCGACCCGGGAATGCGGCCGCGCCGCTTGCAGCAAGGCGTCTTGTCGCGTCCCGCGTGCTCGTCGGCGTTGCGCACGTCGAGCAGCGTCAGTCCGCCCTGGCCGGCGCGCCGCGCGATTTCGTCCGACCCGATCACGAGCTCGGGGCGCTCCCGCGCGCGAAAGGCGACGGTCCAGTCGTCGGCTTCCTCCACGGAGAGCTCGCAGGCCGCCGCGCGCCACGCCGCGAGCCCGCCGTGCAGCATCCTGACCTCCGGATGGCCGAGGTACTGCAGGATCCAGGCATCGCGCGCCGCCCGCATCCCGGTGTCTTCCTCGTAGATCACGACCGCCCGGCGGTTCGAGGCGCCGATCTCGGCGTAGCGCGCCGCCATGTCGCGCACGAACGCCGCGAGCCCTTCGGGCCGCGTGTCGAGCGCGAAGATGTCGTAGGTGCTGAAGTTGACCGCGCCCGCGATGTGGCCCTTCGCGTACTCGGCGGGCTTGCGCGCGTCGATGATCAGGACGTCGCCTTGCTGCGTCTTCTCCAGCAGTTCCCGGGGCTCGATCAGGAAGTCCATTGCCTTGACAGCGTCTCAGATGAGGCGTCTCAGATAATTCGTCTCAGGTAATGCGTCTCAGGTAGTGCGTCTGGCTTCCACGTTGCATCTTCGACGCGGTATCTGGGACGCTTCATCTGCGACGTTGTATCTGCGACGCCCTTCCACGCTGTCAGCTTTTGAAGAAAGCTGACAGCTCGTTGTAAACGTCGTCCGGCACCTGCTCCGCCGGGTAATGGCCGCACGGCAGCGGCCGGATGCGGACGATGTTGAAGCAGTACTGTGGCCAGGCCTTGCGCGGGTCGAAATACTTCTCGGTGTGGCTCTTCTCGCCCCAGTAGATCGCGGCCGGGCACTTGACCTTGCGCCCGGCCTCGAAGTCGGCAAGGTCCATCTCGAAGTCCACGGTGATCGCCGCGCGGTAGTCCTCGCATACGCCGTGGATGTTCTCGGGCGTGCACACGCGCGCGTACTCCGCGAGCGTTTCCTTGGAGAAGCCGCCCTTGCCGATGCCCATCTTGGTGAGCTTGTTGAGGATGTAATAGTCCTCCTTGCCCTCGATCAGCTTCTCGGGGATGTCGTAAGGCTGCGCCATGAAGAACCAGTGGAAAGAGCCGAGCGCCCATCCCCGCGTGATGTTCGTCAGCACGTGATGGGTGGGCAGGATGTCGAAGCTTGCGAACTTGAGCACCTTGTCGGGATGGTCGAGCGCCATGCGGTGCGCGGTGCGTCCGCCGCGGTCGTGCCCCGCGACGAAGAACTGCTTGAAGCCCAGATGCGCCATGACATCCACCTGGTCCTGCGCCATGCGCCGGAACGAGTAGTTGCTGTGATCCTCGCGCCCGCGCGGCTTGCTGCTGTCGCCGTAACCGCGGAGATCGGTCGCGACCACGGTGAAATCCTGCGCGAGCCGCGGCGCCACCAGATGCCAGTGCACGTGGGTGAGCGGATTGCCGTGGAGCAGCAGCACCGCCGGCCCTTTGCCGCCGACGCGCCCGACGATTTTCACCTCGGGGTCGGTAGTCTGTATCTCGAATCGCTTGAAGCCTTCGTACATGAAACCGCCTTTACAGTAGGTACGGAATGCACGATGTTACAATCGCGCCCTGACTATAACAATCACTTCCGCACCATTACCGGCGGTTTCATCAGGTACATTTTTTTCGCGTACTTGATAAGTACGATTCCTGTATTTCTTGGCGTCTTGGCGGCTATCGTCAGGAGTTTGCAGTGAAGATCCTCGTTCTGCCCGGCGACGGCATCGGTCCCGAGATCACGGAAGCGACCCTCGCGGTGCTCGACCGCACCAACGCGAAATTCAAGCTCGACCTCTTCGCCAACATCCGCCCCGCCAAGTCGCGCATGGGCGTGGGGCTGACCGGGAAGCCCGTGGACCTGGTGATCTTCCGCGAGTGCACCGAGGGCTTCTACGCCGACCGCAACATGTTCAGCGGGCGCGGCGAATTCATGCCGACCGAGGACATGGCGCTCGCCGTGCGCAAGGTGACGGCGCGCCAGTGCAACCGCATCTCGCGCGTCGCCTTCGACTGGGCGCGCAAGCGCCGCAAGAAGGTGACCGCCGTGCACAAGGCGAACGTGCTCCACATCTCCGACGGCCTGTTCCTGCGCGAAGTACGCAAGGTCGCCAGGGATTACCCGGACATGGAGCTGGACGAGAAGATCGTGGACGCAATGGCCGCCCTCCTGGTGCGCGACCCCTCCCTCAAGGATCCCGCCACGCGCACGGCGGACCTCGGCGGCAAGCTCGGCACCCAGGCATTCGGCAA
>CAYYZZ010000295.1:0-3678 GCA_964476235.1 uncultured Streptomycetaceae bacterium
GCAGCAGCGAGTTCGAAGTTACTGTCAACTGCCCACTGTCAACTGCCAACTAATCTATGCAAACTGCCCACTGCAAACTGCAAACTGCAAACTTCTCTTCCCTCATCCTTCGGTCGCCTCATCACCCATCACCGTATTCTAGCGGGCCAGCGCAGCGAAGGCCCGCTCGAGCGCCGCTTCGGCGCGCGCCAGATGGTCGCCGCGGGCCTTCAGCCACGCGAACTCCGCGGCCACCTTGTCCCGCCCCTCGGACAACATGCGTCCCACCTCGGCGGGTTGCGGCCCGCCGATACCCTTGCGGCCGAACACCATGTATTCCGCGCTGATCACTTCCGCGAAATCGGCTTCGCTCAGCGGAAACGCCTGCTTCGTCTGCGCCTCGTAAATGCGGGCGGCCTCCGCGTATGGGATTTCCTGCAGCTTGAGACCGCGCCCGCGGCCGTAATCGGTCAGCTTCGAAGCGAAATGGTGGCCGATGCGAAACGGAACGTCGGCCCGTTGCGAGAGCGCATCGGCAATTTCGGTCGTCGTCGAGTAGTCCGCTTTCACTTCCTCCAGTGCGCGCGCCTTGTTCACTACAAGTCCTTCCACGACCTGCTGAAACAGCTTGAAGACCTGCAGCGGCCTCGCGCACGGCACGGGGTCGTAGCTACGGTAGTCGAACATGCCGGTGCGATTGTTGTGGGCGATGAGGAACACGGTCTGCATGTCGCCGAACATGATGCTCGCCTGGGCCCGCAGCTGTTCGAGCGCCGCGGGATTGCGCTTCTGGGGCATGATGCTGCTGACACCCGTGAGCTCGCCCGTCGCCAGCATGAACCACGGCGTGGGCTCGGAATACTGCGCATGAATGTCCTGCGCGAACTGCCCGAGCTGGATGGCGGCGATCGCCAGCGCGCCCGCGACTTCCAGGCTGCTGTCCACCGGCGCGAGATGGTTCGCGTCGTAGGCATTTTCGACGAGTCCCTCGAAGCCCAGCAGCACGGCGAGGCGCTCCCGGTCGAGCGGGAAACTCGACGTGGCCAGCGCGGCCGCGCCCAGGGGATTCCGGTTGATCCGCCGATACGCCTGCTGCAACCGCTCGGTCTGGCGGCCCAGCGCCGCCGCCAGCGCGAGCAGGTAATGCGCGAACGTCGTCGGCTGCGCCTGCACGCCGTGCGTATAGGCGGGAATGATGGTTTCCGTGTGCCGTCCCGCCACGGCGAGCAGCTTGTCGCGGGCGGTCACCAGCGCTTCGAGCTCCCTCAACAGTCCGTGCCGCAGGTTCATACGCGCGATGGCCGACGCGATGTCCTGGCGGCTTCTCCCGGTGTGCAGCCGTGAGGCATCCGGACCCACGACGGCAGTGAGCCTCGGCTCGTAGTCCAGGTAGTCGGCGGAGCGTTGCGGGGGTGACTCGCGCTCCTGCGCGATCACCTGCGCAATCCCCCTCGCGATCGAGCTAGCGACCGGATGGGGGACGATCCCGGTCTCGTCCAGCATGACGATGGATGCCTTGTTGATCTGGTCGAGGAATTCGACCGATCGCCCGCCGCCGCGGAAGACCTCGTTGATATCCAGGGCGCCCGTGTGCGCCGCGGCGGGCGCTGCGTCAGGGGCTGGCGAGTTCGGAGGAGTGGAGCCGCCCATGGGTTATTTCCTATCGAAAAGCATCAAACGCCCTACCAGTGCCGGGGCGGCGCCTTGTGGATGGTGATCCGCTTCTGCGAGATGCTGAGATAACCCCCCGTCGCGAGATCGTTGAGTATCTTGCTGACCATTTCGCGCGACGCACCCACCCGGCTGGCGATGTCTTGCTGGGTGAGCTTCTCCCTGATGACGAGCGTGCCGCCATCGTCCTCCGCGAGCTCCAGTAGCAGACGTGCCACGCGACCGTACACGTCCATCAGCGCAAGATTCTTCACGCTGGCAGTCAGCGACCGGCTGCGACGGATAAGCTTCTCGATGAGCCGGATAGCAAAATCCGGCTGGCCGCGCAGGAAGTCCCGCACCTTGCGCTTTGGAATGATGACGAAGCGCGACGGTTCCAATGTCATGACTGAAGCCGAGCGCGGCCCGCCGTCGAGGACCATCTCGCCGAAATATTCACCCGGTCCCTGGGTGCCGAGAACGACTTCCTTGCCCAACTCGTCCGCAACGAACACCTTGACGCGTCCGGACAGGATCACGTACAGCGAGTCCGTCTCGTCGCCTTCGCTGACGATGACGGCATGCTTTTGAAATGATCTGACTGCCCCCTGTTCGGAAAGCGAGCGCAGTTCCGCCGCTGTCAGGCTGTCGGGGCGGCTCTCGTTCGTCATGGCGCATCCGAGTCCGCACTGATTCTATGGCGTCGGCATGGGTGAGTCCATAGACGCCCTCGACCGGCCGCGCATGCGAGCGCCGGAATGGGGTGCGGGAAAACTGTAATTAACTCACAAAAATAGTGCGTAATGCGCTGCAGATCGGCAAACCCTCCAGGTTCAGGATGCACGTGCAGCAAAACTTTTTTCTCGTGTAACACAACTTTAAGGAGGGGGTTATGAATGCCACGATGATCAAGCGCGAAAGTTTGTTGTGTTCCGCTCCAAACCGCTTGCTGGGACTGGTGCTCGGTTGCGCACTGGCCGGGGCCGCGCACGGCCAGACGGGAGACCGGATCACCATAGACGGCTCCACCGGCGTAACGCCGCTCGTAGCCGCGCTCGCCAAGGCGTACCGGGAGCGGAATCCCGACGCAACCATAGAGATCGGAAAGGGCCTCGGCACCAAAGCGCGTATCAAGGCCCTCGCCGACGGCAGCATCGACATCGCGATGGCCAGCCACGGCCTGGTCGTCGAGGACATCGTCAAACAGGGCATGGCGGTGCAGGAGATCGCCAAGGTCGCGGTCGTCTTCGGCGTCAACGCCGCGGTGCCCGTCAAGGCGCTGGCCGACCGGGAGATCTGCGATCTGTATTCGCGCCGCCTCGTGCACTGGAAGGACGTGGGAGGGCCCGATCTGCCTGTCGTCCCGATGACGAGACCCGACACCGAGGTCGACGCAGAAGTCGTGAGGGCTCGAGTCGGTTGCCTGAAGGAGCTGCAGATGCCGGATGGCGTGCAAACGATGTCCAAGTCCGGGGATATGGCCCGTGCGCTGGCGGGCACGGCCGGCGCGGTCGGCATGACGACCATGACGGTCGTGGAGCAAAGCCAGTCGAAGATCAGGCCGATCTGGCTGAACGGCGTCGAACCCAGCCCGGAAAACGTGCGCAGCGGCGCCTACGCGCTTACGCGTGACTCATTCCTGGTCACCAAGGCGGCTCCCGCCCCGGCGGTTGCCCGGTTTCTTGCTTACGTCCGCAGTCCCGAAGGCAAGCGCGTGATCAGCGCCAATGGCGCCGTGCCTCTGGACTGATCCGCCGTGCAAAGCGGGGGCTCGGCCGCTCGCCGGGTCCCCGCTTTTCCGCATGTAAGCTTCGCTGTTGCCTTTTTCTCCAGGGTCAGGCATGTACTAGGCCTTGCGCGTCGCTCGGGGGAGGGCGCAGTGCAGGAGCCGGGTTTGGAGCGCCAGTTGCTTGCCATCATGGTTGCCGACGTCGCCGGCTACAGCCGGCTGATGGCGGCTCAGGAACGAAGCACTCTCGAAACGCTGAAAACATATCGGGATTGTTTTCGCGAGCACATCGCCCGGTTCAACGGACGGGTGATTGATTT
>CAYYZZ010000296.1:0-3661 GCA_964476235.1 uncultured Streptomycetaceae bacterium
GACGCGTGGGACAAGCTGCCGCTCTTGAAGCAGGTCCTGGCGATGGAGCCGCGGGCGGTTTCGAGCGCCCCCTGCCAGGAGATCGTGCGCGAGGGAGCGGACGTGGACCTGGGGCAACTGCCGGTGCAGACCTGCTGGCCGGGGGATGCCGCGCCGCTCATCACTTGGGGACTGACTGTCACGCGCGGGCCCAACCAGCGCCGGCAGAATCTCGGCATCTATCGCCAGCAGGTAATCGCCCGCAACAAGGTCATCATGCGCTGGCTTGCGCAGCGCGGCGGCGCGCTCGACTACCGCGATCACTGCCTCGCGCGCCCGCGCGAGCCGTTTCCGGTGGCGGTGGCGCTGGGCGCGGATCCCGCCACGATGCTGGGGGCGGTGACACCGGTGCCGGACGCGCTCTCCGAGTACCAGTTCGCGGGCCTGCTGCGGGGATCGAAGACGGAGGTGGCCAAGTGCCTGAGCCACGACCTGCAGGTCCCGGCCGGCGCGGAAATCGTGCTCGAAGGCTGGATCCATCCCGGCGAGACCGCGCTGGAGGGGCCGTTCGGAGACCACACCGGCTACTACAATGAAGCGGAACGCTTCCCGGTTTTCACCATCGACCGGATCACGACCCGCCGCGATCCGATTTATCACTCGACCTATACCGGCAAGCCGCCGGACGAGCCGGCGGTGCTGGGCATGGCGCTGAACGAGGTGTTCGTGCCGCTGCTGGCGCGCCAGTTCCCGGAGATCGTGGATTTCTACCTGCCGCCGGAGGGGTGCTCCTACCGCGTCGCCTGCGTCAGCATGCGCAAGCAGTACCCGGGGCACGCGAAGCGCGTGATGTTCGGCATCTGGTCTTTTCTCCGCCAGTTCCTCTACACCAAGTTCATCATCGTCACCGACGACGACGTCAACGTCCGCGACTGGAAGGAGGTGGTCTGGGCGCTGGCGACACGGGTGGACCCGCGGCGCGACACGCTCATCACCGAGCACACGCCGATCGACTACCTCGATTTCGCCAGCCCGGTGCCGGGGCTCGGTTCCAAGATGGGTATAGACGCCACCCACAAATGGCCGGGAGAAACCGACCGCCGCTGGGGCGAGACGATCGCGATGAGTGAGGACGTGAAGCGCCGCGTGGACGCGCTGTGGCGCGAGCTGGGACTCTAAGCCCGCATGTTTCGTGACCGGCTCAGCATGGGGTCATGCGATCAAACCGCGCGGGGGGCGTCTGCGGCATGCGGGCTTAATGATTTAACGCGGCAAGCTCGGGTGCGCCGGCCTACTTCATGAAATAGTTTGTTCGGTGGCAATTCACTCCCGATTTTCGGGAAATAGGGTGTGAGGAATTTATCGGACCAGGGTCCGGCAAATTCCTAAAGTCATTCGAAATTGTAGTGGATGCCGACGTTGAACAGCCCCAGCCCCGGCATCCGCGGCTGACCCTGCAACCGGCCGCCGAGGCGCACCCGGGTTTCCCCTTCTCCGTCGATCGGGCTCAACCAGCGCAGCGGCCCGACTCGCCCTGACATCTCCCACCCCGTCTTCGGCGCGTATGCCGCCGGGAATAGCTTGAGCCTCGATCCGCCTGCGTCCAGGCCGGCGTACCCGGTCCCCAGGTTCGTGGGAAGGGAGGCAGAAGATGCCGCACCGATGGCCGTCTCGTGCCGGAAGTCGTTCGTACGCAGGGGTGGGATGGCCGTATTCAAGGGGGTTCCGTGCCGCGCCTCGTCGTGGCGGGAGGGAGGGGGCGCGGCTTCCACGTCGAGCCTCAATCCGGCGGCACGGCCCTCAGGCCGTATTCCGGATGCGGAGCGAAACAGGTTGAGCGCGGGTTGAGCTTGCTGCTGCTGGCTGCCCAGGACTTCGGGCTGCGGGTGCGGAGCGAGGTCGGTGGCGTACGCTGCGAAAACCGGCCATAAGCTGGCCGTAATCGCCGACACCAGAATCGCCGACACCAGCACTGCACCACGACGCGGCATGTGCATTCCCCCGGATCGATTCATTCTACGCCCGCCATTGGAGAATTCAACG
Source organism: uncultured Streptomycetaceae bacterium (assembly GCA_964476235.1). GTDB lineage: Bacteria > Pseudomonadota > Gammaproteobacteria > Burkholderiales > SG8-41 > SG8-41. The sequence continues at coordinate 2,023 of CAYYZZ010000296.1, forward strand.
CTCCCGCAGCGAGATAAGACACGGGATTCGTGACAAAGTTATCAACCCGGGGAGGAAAAACGCCACAGGGGCTCACGCGCAAGAGATGAGCGGGCTGGCAGGGTGCAAAGGGGGCGCCCCCTTTTGATCCCCTCAATCAGAGGCTGTTGTGAGGGAGCCGGGCGCATGACAGCGTTCAACACGCTGCTCGCGGGATATTTTCAACAGCCTGCTGATTTTCATCGCGACGCGCAGCAGGTCTCGCCGCCGCGGTGGTAAATCCACCTGAGCAGCGCGTCTTGCACCGCCTGCGTGTTGCCTGCGTTCGCGTGGTTGACGAAGAGGACCACGACCACGCGCCGCCCCGCGCTGTCCAGCACGTAGCCGGCGATCGCGCGCACGCCGGAGAGTGATCCGGTCTTGATGTGCGCCTGGCCCGCGACCTCCGCCCCGGAGAGGCGCTTTTTCATAGTGCCGTCCACCGCGGCGAGCGGCAGCGAGGCGATCAGCTCCGGCATCACCGGGCTCCTGAATGCGGTGAGCAGGAGTTGTCCCAGGCTGCGCGCGCTGATGCGCTCGATGCGGGAGAGTCCCGAGCCGTTTTCCAGCACCAGCTCGGGAAACGACAGCCCTTTGCCGGCCAGCCACTGTCGGATGACGCGGCCCGTCTTGTCGGTGGTCGCCGGGGCCCCCGCCCCTACCGCGCCCAGCGTCAGGAACAACTGGCGCGCCATCACGTTGTTGGAAAACTTGTTGATGTCGCGCACGATCTCGGAGAGCGTGGGCGACTGCACGGTGACGATCAGGCGCGCGTCGGCTCCCGCGGCGCCGTCGCGCACGGTGCCTGTCAGGGTACCGCCCAGCTCGCGCCACAGCTCGCGGAACAAGGCGAGTGTGTACTGGGCGTGACCGAGCACGCTGAAATTGCGCACGCGCTCGCCGCAGCTCGCCGGAAAAACGCCGTTGAAGGCGAGGCGGGCGGTTGTCGCGTTGCCTTGCGCATCGAGCTTCAACTTGCCGACCCAGTCGCCGCAGGGTCCGCTCGCGTCGAACGCGAGGTTGTTGGCGATCTGCACCTGCGGCAGCGCCGGCTCGGCGACGATGCGCACCGCGCGCGCTTCCGGGTCGGGGATGAACTGCAGGCGCACCGCCTTGAAGTTGACGAGCAGGGCGTCGGGCCCGGTGTTGTAAGGCCGCGTCGGCTGGTCATCGAAGCGCGAGGAGTCGAAATCTTCCACGGTGAAATAGCCGCGATCGAGCACGAGGTCGCCGCGGATCTCGCGCACGCCCCGGCCGCGCAGGCCCCGTAACAGCAGCCAGAAATTCTCCAGCGTGAGCTTCGGGTCGCCTTGGCCCTTGATTACGAGGTCGCCTGAGAGCACGCCGTCCTTGAGCAGCCCCGCGGCATAGGCCTCGGTGGTCCACAGATAGGCCGGGCCGAGCAGATCGAGCGCGGCGTAGGTCGTGAGCAGCTTGATGGTGGAGGCGGGATTCATCGCGCGCTCGGCGCCCGCCGTGAGCAGCGGGCGATCGGCGCCGATTTCGTGCACGTAGAGCGATGCCGAGGCCTCGGGGATGCCGGCCTGCACGAGCGCGCGGGCCACCGGTTCCGGCAGCTGCGCCGTTGCGTCGGGCGGGAGCCCTGCGGCGAGCAGCACCA
>CAYYZZ010000297.1:0-3661 GCA_964476235.1 uncultured Streptomycetaceae bacterium
CCTCGATCGCGCGCAGCTGGTGGGACAGCGCCGACTGGGTGAGGTGCACCCGCTTCGCCGCCGCCGACACGCTGCCGGCCTCGGCCAGGGCGATAAGGGTGCGCAAATGCCGGATCTCGAGCATGGGATGGCCTGCCGGGCGGCATTCCTTTAAGAGGCTGTTTCACATCGGCGGAAACAGCCCCTGATGTAGGGGAGCATGAGGGGAGTATCCCCTCGTTAATTATGAATTGTATTCATATTATACTCCAAAATCATCATTATATTCATAGTCGGTTCCGGCGTAGGCTGCGAGGCCTCGAAAACCTGACTGGAACCGCTCATGGCTATCGCACACGTCCCCGGCTTCCCCCGCATCGGCGCGGGGCGGGAGCTGAAAACCGCCCTCGAGGCGTACTGGAAGAAAGAGCTCCCGGAATCCGCACTGCTGGAGGCCGGGCGCGAGCTGCGCAAGCGGCACTGGGCGCTGCAGCGCGCCGCAGGGCTCGATTACGTCACCGTCGGCGATTTCGCCTGGTACGACCACGTGCTCCAGACCCTCGCCCATCTCGGCTGCCTGCCGGGTCGCTTCGGCTACGACGCGCGGACGCTCACCCTGCCCCAGTACTTCACGCTCGCGCGCGGCGACGCCGACCACCCCGCCATGGAAATGACGAAATGGTTCGACACCAACTACCACTACCTCGTGCCCGAGTGGAGCGAGACCACCCGCGCGGAAGGCGGCGTGACGTGGCTGTTCGACGAGGTGCGCGAGGCGCAGGCGCAGGGCCACGCCGTCAAAGCCGTGATCGTCGGGCCGCTGACGCTGCTGCACCTCGGCAAGGTGAAAGGCGGGAATTTCGACAAGCTCCGCCTGCTCGAGCGGCTGGTGCCCGCCTACCAGCGCCTGCTCGGGCAGCTGAAGGCGCTGGGCGTTGCGTGGATGCAGATCGACGAGCCGGTGCTGGGGCTCGAGCTCGACCAGCCGTGGCGCGATGCGTTCGCGCCGGTCTATGCCGCGCTCGCGCCGTCCGCGCCGAAGTTGCTCCTGGCGACTTACTTCGAATCGGTCGCCGAGCACCTCGACCTGCTGCGCTCCCTGCCGGTCGCGGGCGTTCACCTCGACCTGGTGCGCGGGCGGGGCCAACTGGACGCTTTCCTGGACAGCTGGCCGGCGTCGAAGGTGCTCTCGCTCGGCGTGGTGGACGGCCGCAATATCTGGCGCGCGGATCTCGATGACGCGCTCGCGCTGCTCAAGCGGGCACACGAGCGGCTCGGCGGGCGGCTGTGGGTATCGGCGAGTTGCTCGCTGCTGCACGTCCCCGTGGACCTCGCGCAGGAGACGAAGCTCGAACCCGCGATCCGCGGCTGGCTCGCGTTCGCCGCGCAGAAGCTCGGCGAGATCGCCGCGTTGAAGCGCGGGCTGCTGTCGGGCGAGGACGCCATCGCGGAAGCGCTCGCCTCGTCGCGCGAGGCGAAAGCGTCGCGCCGGGATTCGCCGCGGAAACGCTTCGAGCCCGCAAGCCAGCGTCTGGCCGCGGTCACGGACCGCGACACCCGCCGCGCGTCGCCTTTCGAGGCGCGCATCCGGAAGCAGCGCGAGCGGCTGCGCCTACCGCTATTGCCGACGACGACCATCGGCTCGTTCCCGCAGACCGCGGAGATCCGCCGGGCGCGCGCCGCCTTCAAGCGGGGGGAGATCGGCTTCCTGAACTACCTCGAGGCGATGCGCGCCGAGATCCGGCTCGCCGTGTCGCGGCAGGAGGCGCTGGGGCTCGACGTGCTGGTGCACGGCGAGGCCGAACGCAACGACATGGTGGAGTACTTCGGCGAGCAGCTGCTGGGGTTCGCCTTCACCGCCAACGGCTGGGTGCAGAGCTACGGCTCGCGCTGCGTGAAGCCGCCGGTCATCTACGGCGACGTCTACCGGCCGGAGCCGATGACCGTGGAATGGATACGCTACGCCCAGAGCCTCACCGAACGGCCGGTCAAGGGCATGCTGACGGGGCCGGTGACGATGCTGCAATGGTCGTTCGTGCGCGACGACCAGCCGCGCGAGGCCACCGCGCTGCAGATCGCGCTGGCGCTGCGCGACGAGGTGCGCGACCTGGAGAAGGCCGGCGTCGCGGTGATCCAGATCGACGAGCCGGCGTTCCGGGAAGGGCTGCCGCTGAAGAAACGCGACTGGCCGCGCTACCTCGACTGGGCGGTGCGGGCGTTCAAGCTCGCCTCGTGCGGAGTCGCGGACGCGACGCAGATCCACACCCACATGTGCTACGCCGAGTTCAACGACATCCTGCCGGCCATCGCCGCGCTCGACGCCGACGTGATCACCATCGAGACCTCGCGCTCCGACATGGAGCTGCTCGACGGCTTCGGAGCGTTCAGCTACCCCAACGACATCGGGCCTGGGGTGTACGACATCCACTCGCCCCGGGTGCCGGACGCCGGCAGCATGCTGCGGCTGCTGGAAAAGGCCGCGGAGACGATTCCGCTGGAGCGCCTGTGGGTCAACCCGGACTGCGGGCTGAAGACGCGCGGCTGGCCGGAGACCGAGGCCGCCCTCGCCAACATGGTGGAAGCGGCGCGGCGGCTGCGCGCCCGCGCTGAGCACCCGTCACCGGCCACCAGCCACGAGAGCGTGTCTCAATAATCCCCTCTCCCCCAGTTTCGGGGGAGAGGGCTAGGGTGAGAGGGCGACCAGACACTCGACCCTCCTTCTAAGACCTGAACCGGTTTCTACCCCTCACCCCAACCCTCTCCCCACTACCGCGGGGCGAGGGGGTGTTTTCGAGACAGGCTCTAGTCACTGGTCACCGCCGACGAACTACTTGTCGGCCGCGTCGCGGCCCTGCTCAGCCCGCTGCTGGATCTGCTGCGCGGCCTGCTCGACCTTCTGCTGCGTCTGCTCCAGGGTCTTCTTGCCCTGATCCAATTCCTGCTTCTTGATCGCCGCGCCGGTCGCCGCCGTGGTGGCGGTCTCCAATCCGCACGCCGCGAGCAGGGCCGCGGCGGCAAGCGCAACGGCGTGAGTCGTGATTCGTGAGTCGTGAGTCGACCAAGGCACCCGGTCACGTTTCATCAGTCACGCTCCATTAGTCACGTATTGTCAGTCACGCCTTATCAGGCGGTCAGTCGGCGCTGACTCCCGAAACCGGCGCCTTCTTGTCGAGGCGCTTCAGCACCTTGACGCGCTGGACAGTATCGCCCGCCAAGTGGGTCCACACCATCGCGTCGCGAACGAGCTTGTCCACGCGCGCGACCATCATGCAACCCTCTGCGCCGTGGACCTCCATGTTGAGGCGGGTGACACGCTGGATGACGTCGGTGGACCAGTTCATCACGAGCCCGGCGTTGGCGGAGTGCTCCTTGCGGTCGTGCTGCCAGGCGACCCGCATCACGTACGAGCGCAGCGCCTCGGTGAGGGCGAGCATCTCGTTCACCTTCAGCTGCACCAGCTGGTGCTCCATCAGGTACTTGCCGGCGCGCTTGTGCGTTTTCGCGAAGCTCATCACCAGCTGGCAGGCGTCGTCGCACACGCCGAGTGCGTTCGCCGCCAGCTCGAGGTCGCCAAAGATGTCGCCGCCGGTGGTGTCGCCCTTGCCCGCCTTGACCGAGCCGGTGCCGACGTCGCCCACGACGTTGGCGTGCGGCACGCGCGCGTTCTCGAATATGAGCTCGG
>CAYYZZ010000298.1:0-3656 GCA_964476235.1 uncultured Streptomycetaceae bacterium
GACATGATCTTCACGACGCTGACCGGCGCTTATCCGCACATCGAGGCGAAGCGGGTGCGGGCGCTCGCGGTCGCTTCGAAGACGCCGTCGCCGCAGCTGCCCGGCGTGCCCACGGTGGCGCAGACCCTGCCCGGATACGAAGTGACCTCGTTCGCGGCCGCCGCCGGGCCGCGCGGCATGCCGCGGCCGGTGGTCGCGCGCCTGAACCGGGAACTGCGCGCAGTGCTCGAGATGCCCGACATACGCAAACGCCTGGTCGATAGCGGCGGCGAGGTGCGGCCGGGCAGCCCCGAGGAACTGGGCCGCCACGTCGAGGGCGAGATCGCCAAGTGGAAGAAGGTGGTGGCGGAGAAGAAGATTGAAGTTCAGTGACGAGGTGACGCAGTGACGAAGTGACGGGTGACTTTCGAGGAGGAGACAGTGAGAAAAACTATTTTGAAGGGCTTTGCCGTCGCGTTGGCATTCGCTGTAGCGGGGGCCGCGCACTCGCAAGCCTATCCAAGCAAGCCGGTGCGCATCCTGGTGGGTTACGTGCCGGGCGGAGGCGTGGACACTACGGCGCGCATCATGGCCGCCGCTCTCACCGAGCTGTGGGGCGCGCAGGTCTTCGTCGAGAACCGGCCGGGCGCGGCCGGCAACATCGCGACCGAGTTGGCGGCGAAAGCCGTCCCCGACGGCTATACGCTGGTGTTGTGCAACATCGGCTCGCATTCGATCACGCCGGCGCGCTTCAGGGACAAGCTCACCTACGACCCCATCCGCGACTTCGCGTTTCCGGTGATGATCGGGGGCGTTCCTAATGTCTTCATGGTGCATCCCTCGATGCCGACGAAGACGCTGCGCGAGTTCATCGCCTACGCCAAGGCGCGCCCCGGCAAGATCAACTTCGGCTCGTCCGGCGTCGGCGCGTCACCGCATCTGTCGATCGAGTTGCTCAAGTCGATGACCGGCATCAACATCGTGCACGTGCCGTACAAGGGCGCGGCGGGGGCGCTCACCGACGTCATGAGCGGGCAGATGGAATCTTCCGTGGGGAACCTCGCGGGCGGGCCGCTCGCGGCGGTCAAAGCGGGGCGGGTGCGCGCGCTCGGCGTCACGTCCGCAAAGCGCAACGCGCAAGTGCCCGAGGTGCCAACTTTCCAGGAGCAGGGCGTGGTGGGCTACGACGTCACCGGCTGGTACGGCCTGTGCACGCAGTCCAAGGTGCCGCCGGCCATCATCGCGAAGATCAATGCCGATGCGAACAAGCTGCTGGCCGGCGCGGCGCTGAAGAAGCGTCTCGAGGACCAGGGCATCGACGTCACGCCATCCACGCCCGAGCGCTTCCTCGAGCACGTCAGGTCCGAAACGGACAAGTGGACGAAGGTGGTGAAGGAAGCGAACCTTCCGGGGGAATAGCAAGGAATGAGGGAGGAGGGATGAGGACAAAGGCAAAAGGTCAAAGGGAAAAGATAAAAGGGGATTGGATCAAGGTCATCCTTGGTCTTCGATCCCGGCCCGCTGCGCTGCATCGCATCGGGCGTTCGCCAGCTCGAACTCTGGCCCGATTCCCGATAGGGCCCCGGGCGTTCGCAGGCTCGGACGCACGCAGATGCGTCCTTCGAATTCCCCGCTCACTCTTCGAATTCCTGGCTCACCCTTCCGCCTTCATCCTTGGCTGCGCACTCGCCGCAGGTGCGGCGCTGGCGCAGCCGTATCCCGCGCGGCCGGTCCGCATCGTCGTGCCGCTGGCGCCGGGCGGGAACCTCGACATCGTGGCGCGCGCGGTCGCCCAGCAGATCGGGGGAGGCCTCGGGCAGCAGGTGATCGTGGAGAACCGGCCCGGCTCGAGCAGCCTGGTGGGGACGCAGTTCGTCGCGAAGTCGGCGCCGGACGGCTACACGCTGCTCGCGATGGCGAACACCTTCGCGTCCGTGCCCCTGCTCGTGGCCAATCCCGGCTACGACCCGTTGCGGGACTTCACGGGCGTGACGCAGACCTGTGCGGTCCCGCAGCTGCTGGTCGTGAATCCCTCGCTCCCGGCGCGCACGGTCAAGCAACTGGTCGCGCTCGCAAGATCGCGGCCCGATGCTATTTCCTTCGCCAGCTCGGGCGTCGGCTCGATCGGCCACATGGCGGCCGTGCAGTTCCACAGCATGGCCGGCGTGAAGATGCTGCACGTTCCCTACAAGGGCAACTCCCAGGCGATCGTGGATATCATCGCCGGCGAGGTCATGATGATGTTCGACCAGGTCAGCACCTCGACGCCTCACGTCAAGGCCGGCAAGCTGCGCGCGCTTGCTGTTTCGAGCCGCGCGCGCACGCCGCTCCTGCCCGACGTGCCCACCGTCGATGAATCGGGGCTGCCCGGCTACGAGAGCATCACCTTCAACGGACTGGTGGCGCCGGCGCGGACGCCGCGCGAGGTCCTCGCCCGCCTGAACGAGGAGGTCAACAAGGCCGTGCGCGCGACGGACCTGCGCAGCCGCTTCATCGAGCGCGGCGTCGAGCTGAAAGCCAGTGCGACACCGGAGGAATTCACCGCGGTGGTGAAGGCCGAGACGGAGAAAATGGCCAGGCTCGCGCGAGCGGCCGGCATCAAGCCGGAATAACGGCAGGTACAAGTTACAAGGTACAAGGCTCAAGAAAGGGAGGAGCATGAAAGCGGAGAAGAACACGGTCAGCACTTACCCCGAAAACGCGCCGGATTTGGGCTACAAGCCCGTCCCCGATATCTTCAAGCTGCCCCAGGGCATGAACTTCGGGCCGTGCTCGAGCGTGGCGGTGACCTCGAAGGGCAACATCCTGATCTTCAACCGCAGCGCGCACGCCCTGATGGAGTTCAACGGCAAGGGCAAGTATCTGCGCTCGCTGGCGCAGGGCGTCTTCACCAATCCGCACGGCTTGCGCGTGGATGCCGAGGACAACATCTGGGCCACCGACACCGGCGCGCATTTCGTGGCGAAGATGGATCCGAAGGGCCGCATCCTCATGGTGCTCGGCGTGAGGGGGTCGGCGCGTGAATGGCATCCGGCCGGCCACCTGCGCTGCTTCGACGAGCCCAACGACGTCGCGTTCGGCTTGAACGGCGAGGTCTACATCAGCCAGGGGCATGGCAAGGGCGAGTCGCGCGTGCACAAGTTCGACGCGGACGGTGTGTTCCTCAAGACCTGGGGCGGAGAGGGCGCCGGCCCGGGCCAGTTCAACCAGCCCCACTCGATCATCACCGACGCCAGGGGAAATCTCTACGTCGCCGACCGCTCGAACCAGCGCATCCAGGTGTTCGACGCCGACGGGACCTATCTCCGCGAGTCGAAGCATCCCGGCACGCCGTGCGGGCTGTGCCTCACCCGCGACCGCAAGCACATCATGATGGCGCATGGCCACACCGGGAAGATCATGAAGCTCGACTTGAACGGCAACGTGCTCGGCGCGACGGGCGGGCAGGGCAAGGGGCCCAACCGCTACGGCGAAGCGCATTTCCTCGCGCTCGACAAGAAGGAAGACATCTACGTCGCCGACACGCTCAACTGGCGCGTTCAGAAGCTCGTAAGACGGTGATGGGCGAAGCCACCAGTACCAGTTGCAAGGAACAAGGAACAAGGAACAAGGAACAAGGTCCGAACCTTGAACCTTGAACCTTGAACCTTGAACCTTGAACCTTGAACCTTGAACCT
>CAYYZZ010000299.1:0-3652 GCA_964476235.1 uncultured Streptomycetaceae bacterium
GCCGGGTGATGGCCTCGTAGCGCTGCGCCCATTGCTGGAACGCCTTGCCGTCTTCATTGAGCGGGAATTTCCCGAGCCGCGGCATGAGGCCCCAGGCGTGCGCGAGCTGCCACGCTTCGCGCGCGAGCGCGGCCGTCTCGGGAATGGCGAGCAGCGTCTTGCCGGTTTCCGACTCGCGGATGAAGTTTTCCCACAGCGCCTGCTCCTGGGCGGGAGTGAGCAGGATCGGGAGCCCGCCGGCGTGGCTGGAATAGAGCGCGTCGCCGTAGGCGCGCTCGACGAAAGCCGAAAACGGCAGGATGTCCGCGGTAGGCCAGGCCGATTGTCCGGCCCGGACCTGGCGCGCGTCGTACTCGTGCCTGAGGTGCGCCGCGAGCCTGCGGTTCGGGGTTACGACCGCGCACCCGGCTGCGATCCGCTGCGCGAGGTCGGCCTGCATTGCGTTACATAGCGAGCAGACTCGCGCAGGCCGTTAGCGTCCGAAGATGCCGCGCAGGATGTTGATGCCTTCCTTCACCGGGTCGGGCGCGGCGGCGGGTTTCTGCCCCGGCTCGGCGGTCTGGCTCTCCCCTGCCTCGCTCGCCGGAGACTGGCTCGGCGCCTGGGTCCGCGCGGGACGGCGCCCGCCGCCGCCGGCTGCGTCGCCGAGGAGCGTGGAGGCGGTGGACTTGAAGCGTACCTTTACTGCCCAGATCTGTTCCCAGGCCTGCTTCGGGTCCGCCGGGCGCGGAGGCTGGACGAAGTTGGCTTCCGGGCCGTAGGCGATAAAGTTCAGGAACGGCGAGCCGCCCGAGCGCTTCACCACTTCCGCGGGTACGGTGCACTCGGTGACGGACGGCGCGAGCACGACCTTCTCGCGGATCAGCCGCGCAACTTCCGCCGGCGGCACGAAGTTCATCAGCATGCCGCCCATCTCCTGCACCTCGCTCGAGGACCACATGACGGTGTCGGTGCCGTCGGAGCCGAACACGGTCGCAAAATAGCCGGTCGCGGTGCCCACCGCGTTCCACGTCACGTGCACGGCGCCGGCGCCGCGCGCAGCGTTGGAAAGCTCGACGCGGTCCATGAAGTCATGGCCTTCGCCCAGCGCGAACTGGATGTCGGGCGAGTAGTTGCCCTTGATCTGGTGGTCGCCGCGCAACGAAGCGCTGCCCGGTATCGACTTGGAGTCCTGCGGGTTGGGCCAGTCGCCGTAGGTCTTCGCGCGCGAGGGCGAGGGCGGGTTCGGGATCGAGACGCGGCGCGAGACCATGTTGGGCGGCGTCTGCCCCTGGGCGAGCTTCGCGAAATCGATGATGACCGGCTGGCCGGGGCGCACGTTCTCGCCGCAGCCCCAGTAGATCAGCATGCGGCCCTTGGGCTGCTCCATGCCCTCGGGCATGCCGCGCTCGCTGGGCTCGCGGGGCTGCACCGGTTCGCGCCGCGGCGTGGCCAGCGGCAGCGACGGGCCCATTTCCATCCCGGACGGGATCATGTGATCGGCGCGCGGGCCATCCGCCGACGGGCGCTGCGATCCGAGCTGCAGCACCATACGGCGCCCGCTCTGGCCCTGCCCGCCCATCATGCCGGCCATGAATCCGCCCATGCCGGGCATCGTCATGCCGGCGGCGGTGTCAACGTTCACCCAGTAATTCGCGACCGGCGGCTTGACGACCTGCTGCTGCGCAAAAGCAAACGCGGGTAACGCAAGAAGAATGGCGGCTGTGATTGTTCTCATATCATTTCTCAAGAAGATGCTCCTTCTCTTTTACTTTTGCCCATTCGTCAGCGTCCGCAGGAGCGGGTTTCATCTCGATAATCGGCTTCCACACCTTGGCCAACTCAGCATTGGCCTTGGTCCAGTGCTTCTGCTTGTCGGGCACGTCGTCCTCGGCAAAGATCGCCTCCACCGGGCACTCGGCGACGCACAGGGTGCAGTCGATGCACTCGTCGGGGTCGATGACGAGCATGTTGGGACCTTCGCGAAAACAGTCCACCGGGCAGACATCAACGCAATCGGTATACTTGCACTTGATGCAGGTCTCGGTTACGACGTAAGTCATAGTATTCCCTCGGAATTCCGGCCTGGCTTGCCATTGCAGAAAGAGCTCATATTTTATCAGACGCGGCCGTTTCTGCCGCCCGGCATTGGCCCTATGCAAAGCAGGGAAATTTCGTTAGCATAATGGGGCAAGTCTCACTGCCACACCTTCCGTGGCGCTTTCCGACCGAACCCCGAGAGTATTGTTTTCATGAGCGAACACATCCATTACGTGACCGATCAGAGCTTCGATCCCGAAGTGCTCCAGTCGCCGACGCCGGTGCTGGTGGACTACTGGGCCGAATGGTGCGGGCCATGCAAGATGATCGCGCCCATCCTGGTCGAGGTGGCGAAGGAGTACTCCGGGCGCCTCAAGGTCGCCAAGCTCAACATAGACGAGAACCAGGCCACGCCGCCAAAGTACGGCATCCGCGGCATTCCCACGCTCATGCTGTTCAAGAACGGGGCCGTGGAAGCGACCAAGGTCGGCGCAATGTCCAAATCACAGCTGACGGCTTTTATTGACAGCCACCTCTAAATCCCCCAACTTTTCCCGTAAGCGTTCGGGCGACAGTCGCCCGGCTCCCCAGTTCGACAGGGACGAGCCGCAGGCGGATGCCGCTTCTCCCTCCTCTCCCCCAGCATCCCCCCTCGAAGGGTCGAAGTTTATGCATTTATCCGATTTGAAAAATCTCCACGTTGGCGAGTTGCTCGAAATGGCCGTCAAGAACGAGGTCGACGGCGCCAACCGCATGCGCAAGCAGGAGCTGATCTTTGCGCTCCTCAAGAACCAGGCGAAAAAGGGGGAAGGCATCTACGGCGGCGGCACGCTCGAAGTGCTGCCCGACGGCTTCGGCTTCCTGCGCTCTCCCGACACCTCGTACCTCGCGGGCACCGACGACATTTACGTCAGCCCGTCCCAGATCCGCCGCTTCAACCTGCATACCGGCGACTCGATCGATGGCGAGATCCGCACGCCCAAGGACGGCGAGCGCTACTTCGCGCTGGTGAAGGTGGACAAGGTCAACGAGGAGTCGCCCGAGAACTCGAAGCACAAGATCATGTTCGAGAACCTCACGCCCTACCATCCGACCGAGCACATGAAGCTCGAGCGGGACATCAAGGCCGAGGAGAACATCACCGGGCGCATCATCGACATCATCGCCCCCATCGGCAAGGGCCAGCGCGGGCTGATCGTCTCGCCGCCCAAGGCCGGGAAAACGGTGCTGATGCAGCACATCGCCCACGCCATCGCCACCAACCATCCCGCCGTGGTCCTCATCGTGCTGCTGATCGACGAGCGGCCCGAGGAAGTGACCGAGATGATCCGCTCGGTGAAGGGCGAGGTCGTGTCCTCCACCTTCGACGAGCCCGCCTCGCGCCACGTCCAGGTCGCCGAGATGGTGATCGAGAAGGCAAAGCGCCTGATCGAGCACAAGAAGGACGTGGTGATCCTGCTCGATTCCATCACGCGCCTCGCCCGCGCCTACAACACCGTGGTGCCCGCCTCCGGCAAGGTGCTGACGGGCGGCGTGGACGCGAACGCCCTGCAGCGCCCGAAGCGCTTCTTCGGCGCCGCGCGCAACGTCGAGGAAGGCGGCTCGCTCACCATCCTCGCCACCGCGCTGATCG
>CAYYZZ010000300.1:0-3635 GCA_964476235.1 uncultured Streptomycetaceae bacterium
TCCGCTTCGATAACTTCATGGAGGAGTTTTCCAACATCCTCCAGCGGCAGGCCAAATGACGGTGAAGCGTGACGTGATGCCGCGTGACATGGTGCTGCGTGACGTGATGAAGCGTGACTGGCGGTTGTTGCCGACTCACGATTCACGATTCACGATTCACGCCTTCGGGAAACTATAATGCTGATCGACCGCCGCATCGGGCGCAGGCTCATGAACCAGATCAACGTCGTGCCGTACATCGACGTGATGCTGGTGCTGCTGGTGATCTTCATGATCACCGCGCCGCTCATCAATCCCGGCCAGATCGAGCTGCCCTCGGTCGGCAAGACGTCCGACCCCCCGCAGCAGCCGATGGAAGTCTCGGTCCGGGCCGACGGCACGCTGTGGCTGCGCGACCGCGCCCGCTCGGCCGAGGAGCGCAAGGTAACGCGCAACGACCTGATCGCCGCGATCCGGCAGAAGCAGAAGCAGAACCCCGAGCAGGCGGTGGTGATCGCGGCGGACAAGGAAGTGCGCTACGAAGCCGTACTGGAAGTCATGGACATGCTGCAGCAGCACCAGGTGCGCAAGGTCGGGCTGCTTGTCAAGCCACGCGGCGGCTAGAACCTATCTCAACGCATCACGCGCCTATTATTGAGATAGGTTCTTATGTCTGCGTACGCCTACGAGACTCCGAACGACAAGGCAATTTCCAGCGCGCTCGCGCTGGTGATACACGGGCTGTTCCTGGCGCTGCTGATTTTCGGCGTCAACTGGCAGAAGCGGGAGCCTGCCGCGATGGTGGCTGAACTGTGGAGCAATCTCCCGCCGCTGTCCTCGCCCAGGGCCGAACCGCCGCCCCCGCCGAAAGCGGAACCCGAGCCGCCCAAGCCGGCGCCCAAGGTCGAGGCGAAACCGATTCCCAAGGCCGAGCCCAAGCCTCAGCCCAAGGCCGACATCGACCTGCGCGACAAGAAGGAGAAGGAGAAAAAGGCGAAAGAGCAGGCGGCTCTCGAAAAGAAGAAGCGCGAAGAGCAGGAGCGGGCCGAGGCGTTGAAGCAACAGCAGGCAAAGGAGGCGGCCGAGGCGCAGCGCCTCGGCCGAGAGCAGGATGAGGCCCTGAAGAAGATCGCCGCCCAGCAGGCGGCGGCCCAGACGAAGCTGATCGACGAATACATAGGCAGGATACAGGCCAAGATAAGGTCACGCGTCAACCGGGCGGGGTGCGCGTCGCTCACCAATCCGGAAATTCAGGTCAGGGTCATCCTGCTGCCCGACGGCAACGTGCTCGGGGAGCCCGAGATTCGGAAATCCAGCGGCAGCTCGCCTTCTTGCGACACCGCGGTCACCAGGGCAATCTTGCTGGCGCAACCGCTGCCTTTGCCGCCCGACCCCACCCTCTTTCCGAAATTCCGCGAGCTTAATTTCCCGTTCACGCCGAATAAGGAATAGTTGGCAAGACCCCATGATTGAGAAAGAATTTCCGGGAACTCAATCTAAAATTCCGGCTCAAAGAGTAGAGCGTATGTCAAAAATCCCCTCTCCCCGCTACTGCAGGGGGATGAGATTTTTGAGACACGCTCTACTAAAATGGAATCCAGCGACACGCGGTGAACAGCGATAGGCGAGATGCGAAGCCGTTATAATTGTCGAACATGAGCGGTGTGAGCAACCCCGGTTTGGGGGCGGTATTGCATAAGGAATTTGTCGGACCGAAGTCCGACAAATTCCTCGCTTGGCTGCTCCGCTGCTTCCGCGGCTCCGTCATCCTCATCCTGCTGGCATTGTCGTCGTCGGCCGGCGCCGTCCTCACCATCGAGATCGTCGGCTCCGGCGCCAACCAGTTCCCCATCGCCATCGTCCCGTTCCGGGCGGAAGCGGGCACCCCCCAACCGCTGACGCCGGTCATCGCGGCCGATCTCGCCCGCAGCGGCGTATTCAAGACGGTGGATGCCGGCGGACTTAACCCGCCGCCGTACGAGCCGCAGGACATCAACTGGGCGACCTGGCGCGCGCGCGGCGCGGACGCCGTCGTGATCGGCGCCGTCTCGCCGCTTCCCGACGGGCGCTACGAAGTCCGCTTCCGGCTGATGGACGTGGCGAAGCAGGCGCAGCTCGCGGGCTTCGCCTACACCGCCTCGCGCGAGCAGCTGCGGCATACCGCGCACAAGATCGCCGACGTCATCTACGAGAAGCTGACCGGCGACAAGGGCGTGTTCTCGACCCGCATCACCTACGTGGTGAAGCGCGGCAGCCGCTACGAGCTGCAGGTGGCGGATGCCGACGGCTACGGCGCGCAGACGGTGCTCGACTCCAACGAGCCGATCATCTCGCCGGCGTGGTCGCCGGACGCCACCCAGCTCGCCTACGTGTCGTTCGAGCAGAGAAAGCCGGTCATCTACGTCCAGTCGCTCACTACCGGCAGCCGGCGCGCGCTGGCGAACTTCTGGGGCAGCAACAGCGCGCCGACGTGGTCGCCCGACGGAAAGCGTCTCGCCGTGGTGCTCACCAAGGACGGCGGCTCCCAGATCTACCTCATCAACGCCGACGGCAGCGGCGTCACCCGGCTCACCCAGAGCTCGGCGATCGACACCGAGCCCAATTTCTCGCCGGACGGCGAGCTGCTGCTCTTCACTTCCGACCGCGGCGGCAGCCCGCAGATCTACGGCATGCCGGCGAAGGGCGGCGAGGCGCGGCGGCTCACTTTCGAGGGAACCTACAACGTCAGCCCGCGCTTCAACCCCGACGGCAAGAGCTTTACGTTCATACAGAGGAACGGCAACCGCTTCAACGTCGCGGTGCAGGACCTGACGACGCGCCAGGTGCAGGTGCTCACCGACGGCGCGGCGGACGAGTCGCCGAGTTTCGCGCCGAACGGCAGGATGATCCTCTACGCAACCGAGGTGAGGGGGCGTGGTATATTGTCCGCGGTCTCGAGCGATGGCAGGGTGAAGCAGCGTCTCACCGCGGATGCTGGCGATGTGCGGGAACCGGCGTGGGGCCCGCTGCCGAAGTGATGACACTGACGAGGAGCCAGGCTATGAAGAGACTTTTTATCAGCATGATCGGTTTTGCGCTTGTGGGCATGCTCGCCGCGTGCGGCAGCACCCCGACCAAGGAGCAGGACGGCGCCGCGGTCGAGGACCGCACCAAGCCCATAGCGGGCGATCCGTCGGCAGGCAAGCCCGATGCCGGCGCCAAGAGCAAGCCGCTCGTGGACAAGCCGGTCACGGGGAACCCCCTCAAGGATCCCGGCAACATCCTCTCGAAGCGCAGCATCTTCTTCGATTACGACTCGAACCTCGTCAAGGAGGAGTACCAGCCGGTCGTGTCCGCCCACGCCCGCTACCTCCAGCAGAACCCGGCCGCGAAGATGCGCGTCGAGGGCAATGCCGACGACCGCGGCAGCCGCGAGTACAACCTCGCGCTCGGGCAGCGCCGCGCGGACGCGGTGAAGCAGATGTTGCAACTGCTCGGCGCCCAGGCGGCACAGGTCGAACCCGTCAGCTTCGGGGAAGAGAAGCCGCGCTGCACCGAGGCGGCGGAATCCTGCTGGTCGCAGAACCGCCGCGGCGACATCGCCTATCAAGGCGAATGAGATGCGGAGGGATGAGGGATGAGGGATGAGGGATGAGGGATGAGGGATGAGGGATGAG
>CAYYZZ010000301.1:0-2345 GCA_964476235.1 uncultured Streptomycetaceae bacterium
GACCAGCGCCTGCATGGCGCGCATCGTGTTCTCGGGCATGCTGCAGAAGCTGCCCGACATGAAGATCATCACCCACCACCTCGGCGCGATGGCGCCGTTCTTCGACGAGCGCATCGGACTCGGCATGGACCAGATGGGGTTGCGCACTCCCGACGAGGACTACGTCACGCTGCGGAAGAAGCTCGGCAAGCGGCCGCTCGACTATTTCAAGATGTTCTACGGCGACACGTCGGTAAACGGCTCGGCGCCGGCGCTTCGCTGCGGCCTGGATTTCTTCGGTGCCGACCGCGTGCTGTTCGGCACCGACTGCCCGTTCGACCCGGAAGGCGGGCCGGGCTTCATCCGCGGGAATATCAAGGCGATCGCCTCGCTCGATCTCCCGGACCCGGTGGAGCGCAAGATCTACTACGAGAACGCGATGCGGATGCTGCGCATGAAGCTAGCCCTGTCGCCCGGAGGGAAAGCCGCTCCTAAACCGCGGAAGAAGTAAAAAAATACACAGGATTAACAAGATTCAAACATAAAATAGCTTTTTATCCTGTCTAATTGCTTTTATGAAGCAAAGTGAAGTGGTTCCCAAATCTGCCGGACACGCTGACCCGCTCCTTATCGAGGACCTGGTCGTGGCAAACCGCATCCTCGCGCAGGAAGGCGTGCTCGACGGCTGGGGGCACGTGAGCGTGCGGCACGACCGCGATCCCAACCGGTTCCTGCTGTCGCGGTCGCTGGCGCCGGAGCTGGTGAGCGCCGAGGACATCATCGAGTTCGACCTCGACAACATCCCCGTGAGCGCTCAGGGTCGCGATCTCTACACCGAGCGTTTCATCCACGGCGAGATCTACAAGGCGCGACCCGACGTCAAGGCTATCTGCCATACGCATGCGCCTCCGGTCATCCCTTTCGGCGTGACGAGCATTCAGTTGCGGCCGATCTACCACCGCGCGGCCTTTATCGGGCTGGGTGTCCCAGTGTTCGAAATCCGCGACGCAGCGGGAATTACCGACATGCTGATCCGCGACCCTGAACTCGGGCGAGCACTCGCGAAAAGCATTGCGGACAAGCCGGCGGTGCTGATGCGCGGGCACGGCGCGACGGTGGTGGGTCCGTCGATCCCGCGGATGGTCGGCCGCAGCATCTTCCTCGCGCTCAACGCCACGCTCCAGGCCCAAGCCATGATCATCACCCAAGGCGGGCCGATCAACTTCCTCGACCCGGAAGAGGCGCGCCTGATCGAGGCCCGTGAAGGCTACGGACTAGGCCGGGCGTGGAAAGCTTGGAAGCGCAGGGCGCTTAAGCAAAAATGAACCGCCAAGCTTGCCCCGGACTCGATCCGGGGACGCCAAGCCCGCCAAGAAAAAACAAGATCAACAATTAAGCGGTCTACGCTGCCTCCAACAGAAATTCCACCTTCACCGCTTCAAACGGAAAAACTATGCCACCCCCTTCCGCACGTTCGAGCACGCCGGCGTTGAGCAGTGCAGTGATGTCGCCGTGCACAGCCTTTACGTCGCGGCCGACTCGTCGTGCAGCCTCCCGAATGGACACCGGACCAGCACCGCACAACGCCTTGAGCAACTCCCACCGCTTAACGGTCAAGACCCGCCAAAGTAACTCTGGAGTGGCGAAGCTGATGCGTGCAGACTTTTGAGATTTACCCGTCTTCCAGCCGCGCACGAAGTCACCCATCGCGTCAGCGGGCGAGCGAACGTCAAGAGTTACGGTTTTCATGGTTCCACCTCGCAATGTCGCGTTGGAAGTCAGCGATGAGCTGTTCAGGTGTGCTGAACTTGTACACACTTTCCTTGCCACCGAAGTGTCGATGGTCGCCCTTCCCA
The DNA here is from genome assembly GCA_964476235.1 of uncultured Streptomycetaceae bacterium. Classification (GTDB taxonomy): domain Bacteria; phylum Pseudomonadota; class Gammaproteobacteria; order Burkholderiales; family SG8-41; genus SG8-41. Next base: position 1,836 of record CAYYZZ010000301.1, read on the forward strand.
ACCTCGTTGTCGTAACCGGCCTTTTTATTTGAAGTGTTGCAGAAGATGTTTAACGTCCGCGTTGAGGCGCGCTCGTGGAGTGGCGGCTCTCAAACGCGCGGTTAGACGGAAGCATCCTTGAATGCTCGAAGTACTGCGTTCATCTTGGTCTGATAGCCAGGGCCCTTAGCCCTGAACCATTCGAGAACGTCCGCATCCACGCGGAGCGAAATAGACGCCTTGCCGGAAACGGACTTAAGGCCACGACGCACGATTCCGCGCACGATATGCCTTACTTCCGCTTCGGGATGATCGGCGGAAAGCCTGATGTCCCTGTCTTTCATGCGTCGGACCCGCGCCAGATCGGTCTTAGAGGTTTTCGAAGAGGATTGCTGTTTCACGCCTTGTCGCCTTTCGGAAAGAAATGTATAGTCATAATGTATATACGTCAAGCGGCTGGGATGCTATCGTCTAACGAATGGGGGAAGCCCTGCAGATCGAGGCCCGCGAAGGCTACGGGCTGGGGAGGGC
>CAYYZZ010000301.1:2445-3616 GCA_964476235.1 uncultured Streptomycetaceae bacterium
AGCCACAGAGGGCACAGAGAACACAGAGGAAGTGCGGTCAGGATAAGCAAAAGGCCGGCTGGAGGCAGCCGGCTTTTTTATTTTTGAAGTGGTATAACGCCTAGGTTCAGCCGCACCGCTGCGAAGCGGCGGCGGCGTCGGCTGGAACCGATTGTCAGGCGCACTCACGTTACTCACGTGGACTCTGGCTCCAATGGAACTTGTGAAAAATGCGGTGTAACACAGGGACCAGGACGACACCGACCGTAAACAAGAACACCAAACCAGCATACAGAGCATATAAACCGGCAAACACCTTGCCCTCGTCTGTCTTAGGTGGATCTACAGGGCCCATGCCACCGAGCAGCATGGCAGCGTTGAGAAAGGCATCACGCCACGCAAGGTCTTCGAAGTGCTGATATCCCGCGACGCCAATCAGAAGCGAGGCGAGCAGCAGCAGGAAAGCAACGACTACGTGAATGAAAAGCCGGTGCAAGAAGCGACGGCGGGACAACGGCTGCTGGTGACGTGGCTCGTACACTTGGGACTAGCAAATTGTGTGGCTTGGGCGCCTAACGTGAAGAGTTGGCCTAAAAGCCGGTTTGTAAATCGGCATTGTGCGCATTACGTTGTGATCTCTCAAGTCGATCAATATGTTGTTGCGCAATGCTGCATAAAAAATCACGAGTTAATCACGCTCAACGGAATACTCGTCACTGCGTCACTTCGTCACCCCGTCACCGATTCATAGTATGAAGCTCACCGAGCCCAGCGAGCCGAGCTCCATGGCGTCTATGATCGCCTCGCGGCGGGCGATCTTCAGCTTCCCACCTTCGACGCGCAGCTCGTAGCGGTAGTGCCCGACGTACGCGCGGATGCCCTCATTGCGCCGGAAGCGATGAATACTGAAATTGGCCTCCACGCGCAGCGACGGGCCGTTGCGGCTGACGATACGGACATTGGAGATCATGCGGCGCGTGCGCGAGGGCGGGTACTCGGCGTGGGCACTCTTGTCCTTCAGCCGCGTGACGCGCGCGCGGATGCGGTGGATGTCATCGGCGATGATGAACAGCGTGTCTTTCGAATCGGCGTCCGGCCGGTCGTTGGAGGGGACGTTGTAGACGGCGTCTCCCGTCAGCAGCTTGAGCCAGTCGTCGAGCCGCCAGGCGTCGAGGAGGGCGGCTTCCTCGTA
>CAYYZZ010000302.1:0-3597 GCA_964476235.1 uncultured Streptomycetaceae bacterium
ACCACAAGGTCGCCGTGCGCTACGACGGCGCCGACATGACCCGGCCCGACGAGATCGAGGCGATGATCAAGAAAGCGGCCGCCGAATTCGGCGCGGTGGACGTCCTGGTCAACAACGCCGGCATCCAGCACGTCGCGCCGATCGACGAGTTCCCGGTAGACAAGTGGAACGCGATCATCGCGATCAACCTGGTCGCGTCGTTCCACACCATCCGCCACGCACTGCCGGCGATGAAGAAGCGCAAATGGGGCCGCATCATCAACATCGCCTCCGCGCACGCGCTGGTCGCGTCGCCTTTCAAGTCAGCCTACGTGGCCGCCAAGCACGGCGTCGCCGGGCTCACCAAGACCGTTGCGCTCGAGGTGGCCGAGCAGGGCATCACTGTCAACGCGATCTGCCCCGGTTACGTGCTGACGCCGCTGGTTGAGAAGCAGATCCCGGACACCGCGAAAACGCGCGGCATCACCGAGGAGCAGGTGGTGAAGGACGTGCTGCTGTCCGCGCAATCCACCAAGCAGTTCGTCACGGTGGGGCAGGTCGCCTCGCTCGCCCGGTATCTCGCGAGCGACGACGCGGCGTCCATCACCGGCGCGATTCTGTCGGTGGACGGAGGGTGGACGGCCCACTGAGCAAGGCAAAAGGCAAAAGGCAAAAGGCAAAAAGGATCGTCGGCTAAGCCTGCGCTCTAGTTCTTTTCGCGGTTCGCACCAGGGTCACAAAGATGGAAACCAGCTGTAACGTTTCGGAATAAAGATCCCTTACGCGAGTGCCATTGACCGTCTTGGATGCCTCGAATAATTCCAGCCAATAGGCGCTTTCCTCGAGTTCCTGCAAAACGCCTTCGGACTTACTGACGAAATCCGCGATTGACTTGGCTCTTTGTGCTTCCCGGTACTGCGCTCCTACGGAAGTTCCTGAGCGCAGCAGTTGCCTTCCAAGGACCTGAGCAACCGGCGTACGCGGGAGATTGGAATAGAATCCAATGACACGCAAGGCGAATGCCCTTGTGCGTGCAACGAGTTCCGGTGCCTTTGCGTAGTAGTTCATTCCCCCTCCAGCATCATACATACGCGATTGAACGCTCTAGGGCTGCCGGCCGTTGACGGGAATTGTACTTTTTTCCTTAGTGGCTGCTTTTATTGCCTTTTGCCTTTTTCCTTTTGCCTTGAGTCCCAGTTGCAGTATTCTTCCCATTCACTTAGTGACTGCTTTTATTGCCTTTTGCCTTTTTCCTTTTGCCTTGAGTCCCAGTTGCAGTATTCTTCCCATTCACATTGATTATTTCGGAAAGTCCGGATCATGACCAATAACGACGGTTACTACGAAGCGCTGTGGCCGCGCAGCCCGCGGCAGACGAAGGTGAAGCCGCTCGCGCCGCGACTCGACACGCTCGCTGGCAAGACGGTGGCGCAAGTGTGGGACCACGTGTTCCGCGGCGACGAGGTGTTCGAGTTTCTCGAGCAAGGCCTCAAGGAGCGGTTCCCCGGCGTGCGCTTCGTGAGCTGGCGCGAGTTCGGCAATACGCACGGCAGCGAGGAGCGCGAAGTCGTGGCCGCGCTGCCGAAGCGCTTCAAGGAACTGGGGGTGGACGCCGTCATCTCCGGGATGGGCTGTTGAGGTAGCTGCACGCCCGCCGTGTTGCGGGCGAGTGCATCGGGCGAAGGCGCGGGCGTTCCGTCCTCGACGCTCGTGTGCGAAGGCTTCATGGGCCTCGCGGCGGCGTCTTCAATCGGCCTCGGCATGCCGAACCTGCCGGTTGCGCGGGTGATCGGGCATCCCGGCGTGCAGAGCAAGGAGATGCTCGGGCGCAACGTCCTCGAAGTCACGCTCGAGCAGGTGATCGATAACCTGTTGAAGGCGCCCAAGGCGGCGGCTTCCGGCAGCGAGCCGGGCCCGCGCGATGTGATCGTCAAGGGCGGCTTCGACGAGATCAACGAGTACTTCTACCGGAACGAGCTGTCCGATGGCCTGCCGATCGTCCCGCCGACGCGCGAAAAGATCGAGCAGTTCCTGCGCTACACCGAGCGCTCGCCCGACGAGTCGCTCGGCAACCTCCTGCCCGACAGCCGGGCCGCGACGATCTGGAGCATCGCGGTAAACGGGGTGATGGCGGGCTGCCGACCCGAGTACATGCCGGTGCTGGTCGCGCTGATCGAGGCGATGGCCGATCACGCCTACGGGGTCGAGCACAGCGGCAATACGCCGGGCGGCGAGACGCTGATCATCCTGAACGGCGGCATCATCAGGCAGCTCGGCTTCAACTACACGCAGGGCGTGATGCGCGACGGCTTCATGCCCAACACCTCGATCGGGCGCTTCTGGCGGCTCTATCTGCGCAACGTCGCCGGCTTCCTGCCGCACAAGAACGACAAGGCTACCTTCGGCAACACCTGGCGGGTCGTCATCGCGGAGAATGAGGACGTCGTGAAGAAAATCGGCTGGACGCCCAACAGCGTCGATTTCGGCTTTGCGGCGGGCGACAACACCGTGACCATCTCGCGCCACACCGGCGGCAACCACATCTCGTCGGTGTCGGGAGCCACGCCCGAGCAGATGATGCCGTACATCTACGACGCCATGATCAAGCAGTACTCCTGGCAGCTCATGTTCACGGTGGGGCAGGGCATGGGCATGCTGCGCCCGCAGATGCTGCTCTCGCCGATCATCGCCGAGACCATCGCGGGCTGGGGATGGTCGAAGCAGGATTTGAGGCGCCACCTGTTCGAGCGCGCCCGGATACCGGCGCACCAGTTCGAGCGCATCCTCCGCGACTGGACGCAGAAGCCGACCTGGAACCTCAAGGAAGAGCACGAGGCCGGGCGAATTCCAAGAGACTTCCACGCCTCCGACGACCCCAACCGCCTGGTGCCGCTCGTGTGGAAGCCCGAGGACTACATGATCGCGGTGACCGGCGACTTGACGCGCAACAGCATCTACATCTTCGCCCACAACGGCGTGCTGGGCTTCCCGGTGGCGAAGCAGATCCGGCTGCCCAGGGACTGGGAGAGCCGGATCAAGGGATGAGGGATGAGGGATGAGGGCGGAGGGATGAGGGCGGAGGGATGAGGGAAAATCGGTAATCTACTTACGGACGTTTGATGTTTTTACAGACCTGGCAACGCTTACAAATATCGAGATTAACTCGTTTGTTTCGTCTGAAAGAGGTTTTACCTGTGTTGCGTCGGTAACATCTGCGTCGCGTAGCAACTCAAGCCAATATGCGGTTTCGTCCAGTTCCTGCAAGGCGCCTTCTATCTTACTCACGAAATCTGCATTCGATTTTGCGCGGCAGGCCTCGCGATAGTGTGCGCCAACCGAGGTGCCGGAGCGCAATACTTGACTCCCCAAGACCTGTCCTACTGTCGACTTAGGTAATGAAGAATAGATGCCTATGACAGCCAGCGCGAACCGCTTGGTTCTCAACATCATTTCCTGGCGCCTCTGGTCCATCATCGTCTTATCCTGGGCTGCCCCTGGCTTTGGGTGACGTACCAATGAACGCTGGAGTGGCGGGCGCGTTGACATATGTCATGAACCGGGCCTTTCCCTCATCCCTCATCCCTCATCCCTCATCCCTCATCCCTCATCCCTCATCCC
>CAYYZZ010000303.1:0-3568 GCA_964476235.1 uncultured Streptomycetaceae bacterium
TCGTCGCCACCGCAGGCCACATCGACCACGGCAAGACGCTGCTGGTGAAGACGCTCACCGGCGTGAACACCGACCGCCTGCCGGAGGAGAAGGCGCGCGGCATCTCCATCGATCTCGGCTTTGCTTACTGGCCGCTCGAGAGCGGCTCCGTGATCGGGTTCGTGGACGTGCCGGGACACGAGCGTTTCATCCGCAACATGCTGGCCGGCGTCTGCGGCATCGACTTCGCGCTGCTGGCAGTCGCCGCCGACGACGGCGTGATGCCTCAGACGGTCGAGCACCTGCACATACTCGAGCTGCTCGGCATATCCCGCGGCATCGCGGTGATCACCAAGACCGACCGCGTTGCGGCCGAGCGCGTCGAGGCCGTGCGGGCGGAAGTCACCGCCCTGCTCGCGCCGACCCGGCTCGCCGGGATTCCCCTGCTCGCCGTGTCGGCCGTGACCGGCAACGGCATCGGCGAGCTCAAGGAAACGCTAATCGCGGCCGCTGGTGCACACGCCGCCCGGTCGGCCGAAGGCCAGCACTTCCGGTTTGCTATCGACCGCGCCTTCACCATCGCGGGCAGCGGGACCGTGGTGACGGGCACCGTTTTCAACGGCGCCGTCGCCGCCGGCGACCGGCTGGTGGTCTCGCCCAAGGGCACGCCGGTGCGCGTGCGCGGCATCCAGATGCGCGGGCTGCCGGCGGAACGCGCGCAGGCCGGGCAGCGTTGCGCGTTGAACCTCACCGGCACCGACCTGGAAACCGTGGCGCGCGGCGACTGGCTGCTGCACGAAGCCATTCACGCGCCGACGCAGCGCATCGACGCGCGCGTCACCGTGCTCGGCTCCGAGACGCAGGCGCTCGAGCACTGGACACCGCTGCACCTGCACCTCGCCACCGCCGACGTGACCGCGCGCATATCCATTCCCAAGGAAGGCGCCATCGCTCCCGGCGGCTCCGCGATCGCGCAACTGGTGCTGGCCAAGCCGGTGGCAGCGCTCAACGGCGACCGCCTCATCCTGCGCGACCAGTCTGCGCGGCGCACGCTTGGCGGCGGCGTGGTGCTGGACCCGTTCGCGCGCCCGGTGCGGCGCGCAACGAGCGCCCGGCTGGCGGAACTCGACGCGCTCGAGCAGGGCTCGCCCGAGGCGGCGCTTGCCGCCATGCTGAAGAATGCGGAGCGCGGCGTGGATCTCGCCCGCTTCGAGCGCATATTCAACCTGAAGCCGGAACGCGCCGCCGCGCTCTATGCCGCAGCAGAGGTCATCGCCCTCGGCAAGGAAGGCCGCACCGGGATCACGCGCGCATTTCGCGACGGCCTGCGCGAGCAAACGCTTGCCGCGGTGCGCGATTTTCACCGCGCTCAGCCGCAGGCGGTCGGAGCGGAAGCCGCGACGCTGCGCAAGCAGCTCGCCCCGCAACTGCCCGCCGATGCTTTTCAATCACTGCTGCGGGAGCTTGCGGACGAGCGCAAGCTGGAGATCGCAAGCAACGTCGTGCGCCTGCCCGGGCACGACGCCACTTCCAATCCCGAGGATCTGCGGCTGTGGCAGCTCGTGCTGCCCGCGCTGCAGGCGGCGGGCTTCACTCCGCCACCGGTGGCGGAGCTGGCAGCCGCGCTGAAACTCAAGGAAGCCGCGCTGAAGGACTTCCTGCACCGCAAGAGCCGCAGCGGCGAGGTGATGCGGGTGCCGCCGGACCGGTTCTACCCGCGCGCCACGCTCGCCACGCTCGCCGCGACCGCGCACGCGCTCGCCCGCGCTAACCCGAACGGATTCACCGCGGCGCAGTACCGCGACGCCACCGGCATCGGCAGGAGCCTCGCGATCGAGATCCTGGAGTTCCTCGACACGCTGGCCATCACGCAGCGCATCGGGGACGCGCGCAAGGCGCGCAAGGATTTCACGCCCATACTCGGGGCCGCCGAGCCGGCGAGCCCGCCCGCGAAAGCGGCTGCCCCGAAACCGGCGGCGCCGTCGAAGCCACGGCCGTCGCCTCATCCTTACCGGCGCTGATGAAAATCTTAAACCACCAAGGACACGAAGGACACAAAGGAATACAAGTGTCAAAGCATTCTTGTCGGAAAAACCTTTGTGTCCTTTGTGTCCTTTGTGGTTCAGGAAGTTAGGGGCTATGGTATGACACAAGCAAACTACGATTTGATCGTGATCGGCGAGGGCGTCAGCGGCCTCACCTGCGCGAGCCACGCGGCCCGCTCGGGACTCAAGGTGGCGACGCTCGAATCCACGCTGTTCGGCGGACTGGTGCTGAACGTGAACGAGCTCGACGGCTACCCGGGAGCGGAATCGGGCACCGATCTCGCCTCCGGGCTCATGCAGGCCAGCGCCGAGGCGGGCGTGACCAGCATCCAGGACGAAGTCGCTTCCATCAGCGCAAGCGGCCGGGCATTCGAGGTCGTGACCGGCGGCGGCACTTATGGGGCGCGCAGTGTGGTCATCGCCTCCGGCGCGCGGCTGAAAAAGCTCGGCGTGCCCGGCGAGAAAGAGTTCGAGGGGCGCGGCGTCTCGTGGTGCGCCGACTGCGACGCCCCCATGTTCCAGAACGAGGACGTGGTCGTGGTCGGCGGCGGTGACTCCGCAATGCAGGAAGCGCTGGTGCTGGCGAATTTCTGCCGCAGCGTGCGCGTAGCCCATCGCGGCGAGAAGCTGCGCGCGCAGCGGCGCCTCGCCGAGCGGGCCGGGGCCAATCCGAAAATCTCCATCCTGTGGAAAACCACGGTCGATGCGATTCTCGGCGGTAAAATGGTGGAGAGAGTCCGCATCAAGGGCGCGGGCGACGGGAAAACGCAGGAGATCGCGTGCGCCGGCGTGTTTGCCTATATCGGGCTCGAGCCCAACTCGGTCTTTGCGCCGTCCAGCATCGCCCGCGACGAGCGCGGCCACCTCGTCACCAACGCTGCGTTCGAGACTTCGATGAAGGGCATCTGGGCGATCGGCGCGGTGCGCGCCGGTTACAGCGGATTATTGCGCGATGCCGCTTCCGAGGCACGGAAGGTAGCCGAACTGGCGGTCAAACGCTTGCGGCTCGATTAATGCCGTGGGGAAGCGGCATAAAGCTGCTCGTTCTAAAGTATATTTTTCAGTTTATTAAAGACACGCTCACTGGAGCGTGTCTTAACGGAAGGGAATCGTCCCCGGTGGGGCGGCCGGACTTCAAACCCGGTTAGGGCCGCTTACGGTCCTGTGTGGGTTCGACTCCCACTCTCTTCCGCCATTTTTCACCGTCATCCCCGCGAAGGCGGGGACCCAGAAAACTGCGGGTCGCCTGGACTCCCGCCTTCGCGGGAGTGACGAGCAATACCGCTATCCCTAATCTGCAATCTCGCGGGTGACAGCGCGAGAATTGCCAAAGCACGGGACGTAGACGGAGTGGGTTCCCGGCCCGCCCGCAACCACGATCCAGATATCCTCGGGCCGCGGTGAGATCGGCAGCATCGTGTCGGGCCCGATCGCCCCCAGTTCCCTGGCGCGCGACGCCTCCACTCGCAGCAGGTCTTTTTCCGTCATCCGCCGCGCCGGCATCTTCGACAGCTCCCACAGGCGGCGCTTGACCTCGGCCTTGG
>CAYYZZ010000304.1:0-3567 GCA_964476235.1 uncultured Streptomycetaceae bacterium
TCTACGGGCTCGATTACGCGAAGCTGCGTAAGGTCAATTTCGGCTCGTACAACGATTCCGTCGAGCAGTTGAAGGACGGGCACGCGCAGGTGTTCACGCTAATCACGACGGTGCCCGCCTCCTCGGTAATGGACCTCGCGTCCGCGCGCAAGATCCAGGTGCTCGATCTCACCAGCATCAAGCTCCAGGACCTGCAGAAGATCAACAAAGGCTACGACAAGCGCGTCATCAAGGCCGGCAGCTATCCGGGGCTCACTAATGACATCCAGACCATCGGCACCTGGACGCATCTCATGATGCGGTGCTCGACGCCGGAGGACCTCGTCTACAAGATCACCAAGACGCTCGCGGCCAACACCAGCGAGCTCGGCTACGTCGTGGCCGCGGTCAAGGGATTGACGGCCAAGGACCTGGCGATAGATGTCGGCGTGCCCTACCACCCGGGCGCGCGCAAGTTCTATCGGGAAGCCAAGGTCCTGTAGCGTGATCGGGACCTGAACCGGCGGCGCGGACACCCGCGCCGCCATTTTTTTTACCGCCTGCTGGAATGACATTCACCTACGACCGCGCGCTCAAGGGCACGATCGCACTCACCGCGGTCGGCATGTCGGTCTACCACCTTTGGGCCGCGCTGACCGGGGCGCCGGAAGCCTTTTTCTTCCGCGGCACCCACCTGCTGTTCGCGATGACGCTGGTGTTCCTGCTCTACCCCGGCTTCGCGACGCGCGACGAGACGGCTGAAGTCGGTTTGCGCGACGATGCGGGCGGAATCATAGGTGGCACCAGCACCGCGCGGGTATCGTGGGTCGAATGGCTGCTGATCGCAGCGTCTGCCGTCACGATCATCTACATCTGGATGGAACACGGGCGCATCATCACCCGCTTCGTGTACGTGGAGGACCCGACCGACCTCGAGCTCGTGCTTGGCACGCTTTTCACCGTGCTGGTGATGGAAGCGACGCGGCGCGTGCTCGGCTGGGCGCTGCCGCTGACGGCGATCATATTCGTCGCCTACGCTTTTATCTTCGCGAGGGTACGCCCCGAGCAGATGATCGAGATCATGTATCTCACGACCGAAGGCATCTTCGGCCAGACGCTCGGGGTATCCGCGGCGTACGTGATGATGTTCGTGATCTTCGGCAGCTTCATGGAACGCACCGGCGTGGGGCGCCTCTTCATGGACTTCGCGCTCTCGCTCACCGGCCACACCGCGGGTGGTCCGGGCAAGGTCTCGGTGATCAGCTCGAGCCTGTTCGGCACGGTGTCGGGCAGCGCGGTGGCGAACGTCATGGTGGACGGACCCATCACCATCCCGCTCATGAAGCGGTCCGGCTTTCGGCCGCATTTCGCTGCAGCGGTAGAAGCGACGGCTTCAACCGGCGGGCAGATCATGCCTCCGGTGATGGGCGCGGCAGCGTTCGTCATGGCCGAGTTCCTCGCCGTCTCCTATCTCCAGGTCACCATCTGGGCGATCATCCCGGCAGTCCTGTACTACGTGGCGGTGTTCTTCGCGGTTCACTTCGAAGCCAAGCGTGTCGGCCTGCTCGGGCTGCCGCGCTCCGAGATTCCGCGGCTGCGTAACGTGATGCGCGAGCGCGGCCATCTCTTCCTTCCCCTCGTCATCATCCTCGCCGGCCTGATCGGAGGCTACAGCGCTCCCCTTTGCGCGCTCGCCGGCACGTTCTCCTGCATTCCGGTTGCGATGCTGCGCAAGAACACGCGGCAGGACCTCTCATGGCGCACGGTGTGGGACGCCCTGCAGGAAGGCGCCAAGAACTCGATCGCGGTGGCACTGGCCTGCGCCTGTTCCGGCATCATCATCGGTGTCATCTTCCTGACGGGCGCCGCGGTCGACTTCACCGCAATGGTGGTGAAAGTGGCACAGGAAGCGCTCATCCTGGCGCTGATCCTGACGATGCTCGCCGGCCTCGTGCTCGGCCTGGGCATGCCGACGACGCCCTCGTACATCGTCATGGTGGCACTGCTGGTTCCGACGGTGATCAAGCTCGGCGCCCCGGTTCCGGCCGCGCACATGTTCGCTTTTTACTTCGCCATCCTTTCCGCGATCACGCCGCCGGTGGCGCTCGCGGTGTTCGCCGCGGCGGGGCTGGCGAAAGCCAACATGTGGGATGCCGGTTGGGCGGCGATGCGGATCGGCGCGGCGGGCTACATCGTGCCTTTCATGTTCATCTACGAGCCTGCGCTGCTGATGGTCAACGGCTGGGCGGAATGGCATGTCAGCCTGTTCGCCTTCATCTCCGCCTCGATCGGGTGCATGGCGCTTGCCGCCGGCCTCCACGGCTACCTGCTTGCGGCCTGCCGGATGTGGGAGCGCGCCGTGCTCGTAATTGCGGCGCTGCTGCTGATCGCGCCGGAGTTGATTTCCAGCATCGCCGGTATCCTCCTGCTGCTGGGAATCGCGGCGAAGCAGAAATACCTCGACCGACCGGCCGCCGCCGGCACTGTCATGTAAATCTCTAGCCGCAAAGGCGCAAAGACGCCAAGGAATCCCTCAAGGAATCTCTGGTTACGTCATCCGGGCGGAAGCCGGGATCCAGGAGAACGTTGATTTCACTGGACTCCGGCCTTCGCCGGAGTGACGAACGTAGAGTTGTTCAGATCCTTCCTAAGTTTGTTATCCTTTGCGCCTTCGCGGCTTTGCGGCTAATTTTTCGAGTTTAAGGAGCTAATCATGAGCAACATCGGCTTCGTCGGCCTCGGCATCATGGGCAAGCCCATGGCGGCCAACCTGATCAAGGGCGGGCACGCCCTCTTCCTTCATTCCCGCAGCGGCGTGCCGCAGGAACTGACCGCCGCTGGCGGAATCGCATGCGATTCCGCCAGTAAAGTGACTCAGCAATCAGAAATTATCATCCTGATGCTCCCGGACACTCCCGACGTGGAGAAGGTGCTTTTCGGCGCCGGAGGCGTCGTTAATGGCCTTTCCGCAGGAAAGACCATTGTGGACATGAGCTCGATCTCCCCGATCGAGACCAAGAAGTTCGCGAAGAAGATCAACGAGCTCAGTTGCGAGTACGTGGACGCGCCGGTGTCCGGCGGCGAGGTCGGCGCGAAGAACGCCGCGCTCACCATCATGGTCGGCGCCAACCCTGCGGCCTTCGACAAGATGAAGCCGGTGTTCGAACTGATGGGCAAGAACATCACGCTGGTGGGCGGCAACGGCGACGGCCAGACCTGCAAGGTGTGCAACCAGATCATCGTCGCGCTCAACATCGAGGCGGTTGGCGAGGCACTGGTGTTCGCATCGAAGGCCGGCGCCGATCCCGCCAAGGTGCGCCAGGCCCTGATGGGCGGTTTCGCCGCCTCGCGCATCCTCGAAGTGCACGGCGAGCGCATGATCAAGCGCACATTCAATCCGGGGTTCCGGATTGAATTACATCAAAAAGATTTGAATCTTGCGCTCTCGGGAGCCAGGGCCATGGGAATGAGTTTGCCGAACACTGCCATTGCGCAGGAGCTGTTCAACGCGTGCGTCGCGAACGGCGGCGCGAAGTGGGACCACTCGGCGATGGTGCGCGCGCTCGAGAGAATGGCCAACCACGAGGT
>CAYYZZ010000305.1:0-1207 GCA_964476235.1 uncultured Streptomycetaceae bacterium
CTACGCCGCGCCCGCATTGCCGCAGTGGAGCGAGCGCCGTGCCATCATCGTCGGCGCGGGGCTCGCGGGCGCGTCGGCGGCCGAGCGCCTCGCCGCGCGCGGCTGGAAGATCGAATTGATCGAGCGCCATCCCGCGCCGGCGTCGGAGGCGTCGGGGATCGCCGCCGGCGTCTTTCACCCGCAGGTCTCCCGCGACGACAGCGTGCTGTCGCGGCTCACGCGCGCCGGCTTTCTGTACGCGCTCCGCGGCTGGCGCGCGATCGAGAGCCGCGGCCATCGCTTCGAGTGGGCGCGTTGCGGCGTGCTGCAGATCGCGAAAGATGCGCGCGAGGAGGCGCGGCTGGCGGGCGCCATCCGCGCGCTCGGCCATCCCCCGGAGTACGTTGACTACGTGCCGCGCGAGGAAGCCGCACGCCTTACCCGGTGCGCGGCCGGAACCGGCGGGCTGTGGTTCCCCGAGGGCGGCTGGGTGCGCCCGGCGGATCTCGTTTCCGCCCAGATTGCCGCGGCAGCATCCCGCGGCAATCTGAAATTGCACATGGACGTTACGGTGCACGCGCTGAATCGCACCGGAGAAAATTGGCGCATCCTGTCCGCGGAAGGCACAACGATCGCATCGGCCCCGATCGTCGTGCTCGCCAACTCGCACGACGCGGCACGCCTCGTCACACCCGGCGTGGCGTTGAAGCGCGTGCGCGGGCAGTTGACCTGCCTTCCGGCCGGAAGCATGGCGTTGCCCGCCGCGGTGCTGGCCGGGGCGGGCCATCTGATACCGGCCCCCGATGGAACAGCCGTCGTGGGCGCGACCTACGATTTCGACGACGAGAACCCCGACCCGCGCGAGGAGGGGCATGCCGGCAATCTCGAACGGCTCGGGCGGTTGCTGCCGGGGACTGCCGTGTCCCTTGATCCCGCCGGGCTCGCCGGCTCCGTGGGGTTCCGCTGCGTGGCGCCGGATCGCCTGCCGCTGATCGGCGCGCTGCCGGATGCCGGTGCCGCGCCATCCGTCGCGCGGGCGCGGGACCTGCCGCGGCTGGACGGGCTGTATGGCGCTTTCGGTTACGCGTCGCGCGGGCTCACGTGGGCGTTGCTCGGCGGAGAGTTGATCGCAAGCGCCGTGGAAGGCGACCCGTTGCCGCTCGAAGGCGATCTCGCCGACGCAATCGACCCTGCGCGCTTCCTGCTGCGGCGCGCGCGGCGCGGGAAA
>CAYYZZ010000305.1:1307-3566 GCA_964476235.1 uncultured Streptomycetaceae bacterium
ACGCCAACGACATCACCCTCGGGCAGGCCCTGAAGCTGGAGGAACAAGGCGACCACGCCGGGGCCGAAACGGCCTACCGCCGTCTGCTCGCAGGCGATCCCTCGAACGCCGAGCTGTTGAACGGCCACGCCGCGGCACTGATCAATCTCGGGGAATACGCCGGGGCCGAGGCCGACCTCACGAAGGCGATCTCGCTCGCGCCGCATGTCGCCGCCGCACACGTCAATCTCGCCATCGTCTATTTCATGCTCGGGCGGATGACGCGCGCCAGTGAAAGCGCCGCTCGCGCGTTCGAGCTGGCGCCCGACCGCCGCGATTTCCGTGACGCGTGGCAGGCGCTGAAATCGCTGCCGTTCTTCGGCGTGGGCCGCGGCCTCCAGGGCACTCACGCTCCGGAACGCCAGGTATTCATGTCGGCCGTCGTCGATCTCCTGAAAGACGCCGCGCCGCAGCTCGCCATACTCGAAATCGGATCCTACATGGGAGCATCACTGCTCACCTGGGCGAACGCGATCGAGCGTCTGCATGGCGGCACGGCGACGGTCGTGTGCATCGACCCGTGGGGCCTCGGCGACACGGCGCCTCAGTACGCGGACGAGATGGCGGCGGCGCTCACCTCGAACCAGGCGTACGAGATCTTCCTGCACAACGCGTCCCTGGTGCCTGAACGCGTCGCCGTCCGCCACATCCGCGACTTGAGCGAGAACGCGCTGCCGCCGCTGCGCGACGGGACTTTCGACATCGTCTACATCGACGGCTGCCACTACTTCCGCGAGGCGCTGTTCGACCTGTTGGAAGGCCGGCGCCTGGTGAAGGACGGGGGGATCCTGTGCGGAGACGACCTCGAGCTGCAGGCGGGCGAGTGCGACCTGGGGAACGCGCGCCGGCACGCGCGCGAGGACTACATTCGCGACCCCGGGAGCGGCCGCTATTTCCATCCCGGCGTCACCCTCGCGGTGCACGAGTCGTTCGGGCAGGTTTCGTCGTTCAGCGGGTTCTGGGCGATGCGCAAGGAAGGAAAAGCCTTCGCCAGAGTCTCGCTCGCGAACGCGCGCGGCGTCCCGCCGCCGCACTGGCCCGCTCAATCCCTCGACCGGATCAAGTCTTACTTCAGCGCCTCGTCCGAGCTCGGCCGGCTGGTCGATTGACGCACTTCCCGGTGCCGCGCCAGCGCGGCAGGCACGGGGAAAACCGGGACGGAGGCGGCGATTGCATGTATAATAAGCACCAAGGTTTCTGTTTCGCGTCATCCGGTTAGCGTCTCAGCCTGTTCGCGGTAGGATTTCGTCGGGATTGTTCCGACAAAATCCTTAAGCAGCCTGTCACAAACTTCACTGACAGGCTGCTTGGCCCCTCGAATTCTCCAACGCAACACATCTGCCTGAACCGGTTTGGAAGGCTCGCGCCTTCCCGGGCCGATACTTCAGGAGAGTGTCATTCATACTACCTTTGAAAGTCTCGGCCTGTCGGCCGAGCTGCTCCGTGCTGTCACCGAGAAGGGTTACACCGAGCCCACCCCCATCCAGGCGCAAGCCATACCCGTCGTGCTCTCGGGGCGCGATCTGCTGGGCGCTGCGCAAACCGGCACCGGCAAGACCGCCGGCTTCACCCTGCCGCTGCTGCAGCGGCTCGTGGCCGGCGCCAATACGAGCGCTTCGCCCGCGCGCCACCCGGTGCGCGCGCTGATCCTGGTGCCGACCCGCGAGCTCGCGGCGCAGGTGAAGGACAGCGTGCGCGCCTACGGCCGATTCCTCAAGCTGCGCTCGACCGTGATCTTCGGCGGCGTCGGCTTCAACCCGCAGGCCGACGAACTGCGCCGGGGCGTGGACATCGTCGTCGCGACGCCGGGGCGGCTGCTCGATCACGTCCAGCAGCGCACGATCGACCTGCGCCAGGTGGAAATCCTGGTGCTGGACGAGGCCGACCGCATGCTCGACATGGGCTTCATCCCCGCCATCCGCCGCATCCTCGCGCTGCTGCCGGCGAAGCGCCAGAACCTGCTGTTTTCGGCAACCTTTCCCGACGAGATCCGCAAGCTGGCCAACTCGTTCATGCGCGACCCGGCGACCGTCGAGGTCGCACCGCGCAACAAGCCGGTCGATCTCACTTCGCAAATCGCGCATCCGGTGGATTCGGGGCGGAAGCGTGAACTGCTCTCGCATCTCGTGAAGACCAACAACTGGCAACAGGTGCTGGTGTTCACACGGACCAAGCACGGCGCGAACCGGCTCGCCCAGCAGCTCGAGCGCGACGGCATCG
>CAYYZZ010000306.1:0-3565 GCA_964476235.1 uncultured Streptomycetaceae bacterium
GCGCCGCGGTGGGATCCGCGGCATCCACGCCCATGCCGAGCGCGACGCGCCTCACCGTGCCGAACAGGTTGGCGAGCACGGGCATCGCGTGTCCCCTGGGTTTCTCGAACAGCAGCGCCGGCCCGTTCGCTTTCAACACGCGGTCGCAGATCTCGGTCATCTCGAGACGGGGATCGACCGCCGCGGCGATGCGCTTCAACTCGCCGCGCGCCTCGAGCTGGGCCAGGAAATCGCGCAGGTCGCGGTACTTCATTGCGCGAACCCGTGGTACACGCGGCCGCCCAGCAGCATGTCGAGCATCAGGCCGGCAAAGATCGCCATGCCGACCCAGTGATTGCTGAGGAACGCCTTGAAGCATCGCTCGCGGTCGCGCTCCCGGATGAGCCGGTATTGGTACGCCACCAACCCGGCGGCCAGCGCGAGGCCGAGATAGTAGAGCACGCCCAGGCGATACCACAGGCCGATCGCGGCCATGGTCGTGAGGAAAACGGCGTGGCAGGTCATCACCACCGCCACGTCGCGGCGGCCCAGCAGGATGGCGGAGGAGTGCACGCCGATCCTGAGGTCGTCGTCGCGGTCCACCATCGCGTATTCCGTGTCATAGGCGATGATCCAGAACAGCGTCGCGGCCATCATCACCCAGGCCACCGCCGGCACGGTGCCCCGCTGGGCGGCATAGGCCATGGGAATGCCGAAACTGAACGCGATGCCGAGCCCCGCCTGCGGGAACGCGAAGAAACGCTTGAGGAAAGGATAGATCACCGTCACGGCGAGCCCGACAAACGAAAGATAGATGGCGAGCCGGTGGAGCTGCAGCACGAGCACGAAGGCGAGCAGCAATAGTACGGCTGCCAGCACCAGCGCCTCGACCGGCTTCACCTGGCCGGTGGCAAGCGGGCGGTCCCGGGTGCGCTGCACCTGCGGATCGAAATTACGGTCGGCGTAATCGTTGATGACGCATCCGGCGGAACGCATCAGCACCGTGCCCACCAGAAAGATGAGCAGCACATCGAGCCGCAGCATTCCCGGCGCTGCCAGCCACAGCGCCCACAACGTCGGCCACAGCAGCAGCAGGATGCCGATCGGCTTGTCGAGCCGCATCAGCCGCTCGTAGGCGTCGAGCTTTTCCGTGAGCGTCATGGCGAGTGCATACCTACGGGAAAACGGGCCATCAGTATAGGTGATTTGATGAATCGTGACGTGGTGAATCGTGACGTGGTGAGTCGTGACATGGTCCGGCGTGACGCGATACGACGTGTAGGCAACCCAACATCCCCTGTTATCGGTTCATCATGTCACGCAGCACCACGTCACGCTCTACCATGTCACGCAGCACTACGTCACGCTTTCAGAAGTTCATGGCGGTCGCCCAGCCAGCGCGCGAGATGGGCGCGCGCGGCGTCGGGATGGCCGCGCAGCAGGGTGGTGGCGGCCGCGCGCGCGTGATCGAGCAGGTCGAGGTCGGTGTCGAGATCGGCGAAGCGCAGCATGGGCATGCCGCTCTGGCGCGCGCCGAGGAGCTCCCCCGGGCCGCGCAGCTTCAAGTCGTGGCGCGCGATCTCGAACCCGTCGGTATTTTCGTAGATCACCTTCAGCCGCTCGCGCGCCGTCGGCGTGAGCGGGTTCTGGTATAGCAGTATGCACGTGCTCGCCTCCGAGCCGCGCCCGACGCGCCCCCGCAACTGATGCAGCTGCGCCAGCCCCATGCGCTCCGCATGCTCGATCACCATCAACGTCGCATTGGGGACATCGACACCGACTTCGATCACGGTGGTCGCGACCAGCAGCTGGATCGTGCCGCCCTTGAATCCCGCCATGACTTCCGCTTTTTCCTCGGCCTTCAGGCGGCCGTGGACGAGACCCGCCTTGAGTTCCGGAAAGGTGCGCCGGAGGGTTTCGTAGGTCTCCAGCGCCGCCTTGAGCTGCAGCCGGTCGGAATCCTCCACCAGCGGGCACACCCAGTACGCCTGGCTGCCCGCCATGCACGCATCGCGAATGCGATGGATGACTTCGGCTCGCCGCGCCTCCGACACGAGCTTGGTCGCGACCGGCGCGCGCCCGGGCGGCATTTCGTCGATCACCGACACATCGAGGTCGGCGTAGTAGCTCATGGCGAGCGTGCGCGGAATCGGCGTTGCGCTCATCATCAACTGGTGTGGCTGGGCGTTGCGGCCCGAACGCGCGCCCTTCATGCGCAGCGCCAGCCGCTGGTGCACGCCGAAGCGCTGTTGCTCGTCGATGATCGCGAGTCCCAGGCTCTTGAACTCGACTTCCGCCTCGAACAAGGCGTGGGTGCCGACGGCAATCATGGCCTCGCCGCGGGAGACTTTCTCAAGCACTCGTTTCTTGTCCTGCCTTTTCAGTCCTCCCGCGAGCCACGCAACCGGGATGCCGATCGGCGCGAGCCACCGCGTGAATTGGGCGTAGTGCTGCTCCGCGAGTATTTCGGTCGGGGCCATCAACGCCACCTGGTGGCCGTTCTCCACGCATTGCAATGCGGCGAGCGCGGCCACAATGGTTTTTCCGCTGCCGACATCGCCCTGCAACAACCGCTGCATCGGGTACGGCTGGGCGAGATCGCCGCGGATTTCGGCGAGCGCCTTGTGCTGCGCGCGTGTCAACTCGAACGGCAGGCTTTCCTGCAACGCGCGGGCCGCTTGCCCGCGTGGACGCAGCGCAGGCGCGCCGGCGGCCTTGCGGCGCCGGTAGTGCAACCGCATCGAGAGTTGCTGCGCCAGCAGCTCGTCGAACTTGACCCTGCGCCACGCCGGATGGCGACGCTCCTGCAACGCTTCCCGCGCCACGCGCGCCGGCGGATTGTGCAGCAGCAACACCGATTCCCGGAACGGCGGCAACTCCAGGCCCTCCAGCAGCGGCTGCGGCAGCGTGTCCGTGAGGTCGCAGTCGCCGAGCGCGTGCGCGATCAGCCGCCGCAGCGTGTCCTGCGCGAGGCCCGCGGTAGTCGGGTAAACCGGCGTGAGGGCGCGCGCGACCGGCGCGCCTTCCTGCACCAGGCGGTATTTCGGATGCACCATCTCCGGACCGTGGAAGCCGTGGCGAATCTCTCCGAAGGAGCGCACGCGGGCGCCGGCCGCGAGTTGCTTCAGCTGGCTCTGGTAGAAGTTGAAGAAGCGCAGCGTCAGCACGCCGCTGCCGTCCTGGATGTGGCACACCAGCTGGCGCCGGGGGCGGTACTGGATGTCCGCTTCCACTACCGTGCCTTCAACCAGCACCGGCTGGCCCGCCGGCGCCTCGCTCAGGGAATAGAGCCGCGTCTCGTCGTCGTAGCGCAGCGGCAGGTGGAGCACGAGGTCAAACTTGCTGTTGATGCCAAGCTTGGCAAGACGATCCAGCGTGCTCCTGCTCAGGCCAGCAAGCGAGGATTGATGATTGAGGATTGAGGATTGAGCGTTTTGGGCGGTGATGGGGTCGCTAGTTGCCGAACGTTTCCGGTTCCGGGGATTGACGCTCACGCAGTGCTCCGGGGACCGGGAACTTGATTACTCAGTCCTCAATCCTAATAGCTCAATCCTGAAGCACCATGATGGCGTCGATCTCCACCAGC
>CAYYZZ010000307.1:0-3525 GCA_964476235.1 uncultured Streptomycetaceae bacterium
TCGAGATCCGGGAAGAGCGGGGCAGGAAGGTGCTCGCGAACCTGGCCGCCCATTTTGCCGGGCAGGCGGTTCCGAATCCGGTGACCAAGCCCCACCAACTGGACTAGACTACAAGGCGAAAGTCCGAAGTCGAAAGGCGAAAGGAATACCCATGACCTTGGAAATACGCCCCGTTACCGAGAGCTTCGCGGCCGAAATCGGCGACGTGGACCTGTCCAGGCCGCTCTCCGCGGCGGATGAGGCGGCGATCAAGGTGGCGTTCTGGAAATACGCGGTGCTGGTCTTCCCCGGGCAGGACCTGACGCCGGACCAGCACCTCGCGTTCTCGGAGAAGTTTGGGCCGGTCGAGACCGACCGCGTGCTGGACCAGAAGGTCACGCCGCACCGGCTCGACCAGAGTTTCGCCGATATCTCCAACCTGACCCCGGAAGGTAAGATCTGGGCGGGGGACAGCCGCCAGCGCATGTACAAGGCCGGCAACAAGCTCTGGCACACCGACAGCTCATTCAAGTTCCGTCCGGGGCTCGCTTCGCTGCTGTATTCCCGCACCGTTGCGCCCGTCGGCGGCCACACCGAGTTCGCCGACCAGCGCGCGGCCTACGACGCGCTGCCGGATGTGATGAAGAAGAAGCTCCAGGGCCTCGTTGCCGAGCATTCGATCGCCACGTCGCGCAAGAAGAGCGGATTCGAAGGATTCAACGCCGACGAGAGCAGGCGTCTGCCACCCGTGCCGCAGGTGCTCGTTCGGACCATCCCGGAGAGCAGCCGGAAATCGCTGTACCTGGCGTCTCACATCGGGCGGATTTTTGAGATGCCGGAGGCGGAGGCGCGCGATCTCGTCGAAGAGCTCATCGCGCACACGACGCAGCGGCAGTTCGTCTATACCCACCGCTGGCGGCCACGCGACCTCGTCATGTGGGACAACCGCTGCACCATGCACCGGGGTATCGACTACGACGACTTGCGCTGGGTCCGCGACATGCGCCGCACCACAGTCAGCGACGTCGCTAACTCCTGCGAGCAGGAGGGCGTAGCCCTCCCGGTAACGGCGTGATAAGGGATGGGGGATAGGGGATAGGACCAAACAGCGTGATAAGTGATAGGGGATAAGTGATAGGACTCAACGGCGCAAGTGATACGCGATAGTTAACACAGCCATGCTTCCGCGCAGGGCGCGGGAGCCTTATCCCTTATCCCCTGTCACCGGTCACCTTCGCAGTGATAGCCGCGTACGGCGATCACTGCGGCTGTATTCCCGCCGCCTTGATCACTTTCCCCCAGCGCTCGATCTCACTCTTGATGTGAGCGGCGTATTGCTCGGGCGTGCCGCCGATCGGCTCGATGCCCTCGTTGGCAAGCCGGTCGAGTACCTCGCGCCGCTGCAGCATCTTCTGGAGCTCGCCATTTAACCGGGCGATGATTTCCCCGGGTGTTTTCGCCGGCGCCAGCGGCCCATACCAGGTCGTCACCACGAAGCCGGGCACGCCGGCCTCGATCGCCGTCGGGATTTCCGGAAACAGCGGCAGGCGCCGCTCGCTGGCGGCGGCGAGCGGGCGCAGGCGGCCGGCCTTGACCTGTCCC
This sequence comes from uncultured Streptomycetaceae bacterium, assembly GCA_964476235.1. Lineage (GTDB taxonomy): Bacteria > Pseudomonadota > Gammaproteobacteria > Burkholderiales > SG8-41 > SG8-41. The sequence goes on from CAYYZZ010000307.1 coordinate 1,582, forward strand.
AGGAGACCCGGAATGCCGGTGATGGTCAACTGGGTCTGCCCGGCCACCAACTCGGTGACCATCGGGCCGGTGCCCTTGTAGGGAACCTGCGTGATGTCGGTCCGGGTCAGCAGCTTGAAGTACTCCACCTGGAGGTGGGAGGCGCTGCCGACGCCTGCCGAACCGTAGTTCAGCTGGCCGGGCCTCGCTCGGGCGAGCGCGATCAGATCCTTTATCGTTTTGACCGGCAGCGACGGGTGAACGACGGCCAGGTTGGAGACGCCGCCGAACAGCCCGATCGGCGCGAAATCGCGGATCGGGTCGAACGGCAGCTTGGCGTAGAGCGACGGGGCGGAGCCGAAGGTGCCGATATGCCCGAGCACGATCGTGTAGCCGTCGGGCGCCGAGCGTGCCGCGTACTCGACGCCGACGTTCCCGCCGGCGCCGCCCCGGTTATCGATGACCACCTGCTGGCCCATCGCCTCGGTCAACTGCTGTCCGATGAGACGCCCGACGAGGTCCGTGCTGCCGCCGGGCGGGAACGGTATCACCAGCCGGATGGGCTTCGCAGGATAGGCCTGCGCATGCGCGCCGCCTATCCAAAGGCAAAAGGTAAAAGGCAAAAGGCACAAGGCCCGGAATGCGTGAATCGTGAGTCGTGAGTCGTGAGTCGAGACCTTCATATCGCTCCCCTCGGGTTTTGTCATGTATGGCCAACTATAAAACGGTCAGCCCTTCGCCGTCACTCATCACTCATCACTCATCACTTTGTCACTCGGCTTTGACGCCGGCTTGCGCAATGACCTTGCGCCACTGCTCGAAGTCCTTACGGATCAGCTCGCGGAGCTGCTCGGGCGTGCCGCCGCCGTCGGGAAAAACGCCGCTCGCGTGCAGGGTTTTTTCCACGTCACTCTGCGACAGTATCTTTCTCACTTCGCCGTTAAGGCGCTCCACTACCGCGGGCGGCATGCCCTTCGGGCCGATCATCGCGTGCCAGTTGGTGGCTTCGTAGCCGGGCACCGCCTCGGCGAGCGCCGGGATATCGGGCTCCGTCGGGATGCGCTTGGCGCTGGTCATGCCGATCGCGCGCACGCGGCCCGCCTTCACGTGCGGCAACCCGGTCTGCGGCGGCGAGAAGACCAGCTGAACGTGGCCCGCCATGACATCGATCAGCGCCGGCCCGCCGCCCTTGTAGGGCACGTGCGACATTTTCACGCCGGCCATGTACAGGAACAGCTCGGTGGAAAGGTGCACGATGGTGCCTTGCCCGCTGCTGCCGTAGATGATGTCGCCCGGCTTGGCTTTCGCCAGCGCGATCAACTGCCGCGGGTTGCGCGCCGGCAGCGACGGGTGGGCGACCACCACGAACGGGCCCTTGCCGATCAGCACGACCGGCGTGTAGTCGTTCAGCGGGTCGAACTTCACCGGCTGCAGGCTGGGATTGATGGTGTAGCTCGGCGAGATCTCCAGCAGAGTATAGCCGTCGGGCGCCGAGCGCAGGGCGATCTCGGTGCCGATCGCGCTGCCCGCGCCGGGGCGGTTCTCGACGACGACCGCCTGGCCGAGCGCCTCCGAGAGCCGCTGGCCGACGAGGCGCGCGATGAAGTCGGTGCCGCCGCCCGGTGAAAACGGCACGATCAGCCGCAGCGGCTTCGATGGATAGGGCTGCGCCCATGCTGGCGCCGAAATCAGCGTCGCCAGCATCAAGCTTCGCAGTGCGAAGCTTTTTCCGAAAATATTCACCATGGTCCTTCTTCCGGCAGACTTGTCGATTTGTGCCCGCCTGATCGAGCCGGCGCCACACCACCCCGCCTCCTGCGGAGGCACCCCTCCTCAAAGAGGAGGGGAATTGTTTTTAGCTCCCCTCCTTGGAAAGGAGGGGTGGACGCGCAGCGGCCGGGGTGGTTGATCCTCATCCCTCATCCCTCATCCCTCATCCCTCATCCCTCATCCCTCATCCCTCAT
>CAYYZZ010000308.1:0-3514 GCA_964476235.1 uncultured Streptomycetaceae bacterium
TTCATGCCGGTCGGCACCTACGGCACGGTGAAGGCGATGAGCCCGCAGGAGCTGAAGGCGCTCGGCGCGCAGATCGTGCTCGGCAACACTTTCCATCTCTGGCTGCGCCCGGGCCTGGACGTGATCGGCGCGCACGGCGGGCTGCACCGCTTCATGGGCTGGGACGGCCCGATACTCACGGATTCCGGCGGCTACCAGGTGTACAGCCTCGGCGAATTGCGCAAGATCACGGAGGAAGGCGTGCGCTTCCAGTCGCCGGTCAACGGCGACCCCTGCTTTCTCACGCCCGAGGAGTCCATGCGCATCCAGCGCGTGCTCAATGCCGATATTGTCATGGTGTTCGACGAGTGCACGCCGTATCCCGCGACAGCCGGGCAGGCGCGCGATTCGATGCAGCTATCGCTCCGCTGGGCGGAACGCTCGAAACGCGCGCATGAAGGCAACGGCAACGCTCTCTTCGGCATCGTCCAGGGCGGCATGTACGAGCCGCTGCGGGACGAATCGCTCGCTGGCCTGCGGCAGATTGGTTTTGACGGTTACGCCATTGGCGGGCTGTCGGTGGGCGAGACCAAGCGGGAGATGGCGCAGGTCCTTCAGCATACGGCGCCTCAATTGCCGGCGGAGCGTCCGCGCTACCTCATGGGGGTGGGCACACCGCAGGACATCGTGGAGGCGGTGGCATCCGGAATCGACCTCTTCGATTGCGTGCTGCCGACGCGAAACGCGCGCAACGGCTGGGTTTACACCCGCCACGGCATCATCAAGCTGCGGAACGCGCGCCACCGCGACGAGGTCAAGCCGCTCGACGAGGAGTGCGGCTGCTATACCTGCCGCAACTTCACGCGCGCCTACCTGCACCATCTTCAGCGCGTGAACGAAATCCTGGGCGCGCGGCTGAACACGCTGCACAACCTTCACTACTACCAGGAGCTGATGAGGGGGCTGCGCGCGGCTATCGAGGGGCGCCGGCTGGACGGTTTCGTTGATGACTTCAAAAGCAAGATGAAACCGCAGATGAACGCAGATGAACGCAGATAAAACCAAAACTACAATTGTTGTTGTTTCTCTCGGCGTCTCGGCGGTTTACTGCGCCCCATCCGTTTTTGGGGCGGAATTCAAGCAGAAGCAGGCCAAATCGTGTTAAAATTCAACGTTTTTCAAGACTTCGGAGACGAGACGGTATGTCCGGTATGTTGATCAACCCGGCCTGGGCCCAGGCCCCCGGCGGCGGCGCGCTCGGCGGCGGCTTCGAGAGCATGATCCTGATCGTGCTGATGTTCGGGGTGCTCTATTTCCTGATGATCCGGCCGCAAATGAAGCGCGCCAAGGAGCACAAGACCATGATCGACGCGCTGCAGAAGGGCGACGAGGTGGTCACTTCGGGCGGCGTGCTCGGCCGCATCAGCAAGATCAACGAGAACTACGTGACGCTCGAGGTGTCCGACAAGGTCGAGATCCAGGTGCAGCGCCCGGCGGTGCAGTTGGTGCTGCCGAAGGGCACCATCAAAAACATATAGTGATTCGTGATTCGTGAATTGTGATTCGACCCTCCCGCTGAAACGTCGCATGGGTTTCACGACTCACGACTCACGACTCACGATTCACGCCTTCGCATGAACCGCTACTCCCTCTGGCAATACCTCGTCATCGCGGCCGCGCTGGTGTTCGGCCTCGTCTACACCCTGCCCAACCTCTTCGGCGAGGTCCCGGCGGTGCAGGTTTCGCCGCTCAAGCCGGCGCTCAAGGCCGACACCGCCCTCATGGGCCGCATCGAGGAGACGCTCAAGAAGGGCGGCATCGCCGCCAACGGCTTGTTCATCGATTCGACCAGCGTCAAGGTCCGCCTGGCCGATACTGATATCCAGTTGAAGACGAAGGACCTGCTGCAGGCGCAGCTGGGCGAGGACTATGTCGTCGCGCTGAACCTGCTGTCCAACAGCCCGCGCTGGCTCGCCTCGATCGGCGCGCTTCCGATGTACCTGGGTCTCGATCTGCGCGGCGGCGTGCATTTCCTGCTGCAGGTGGACATGAAGGCGGCCATCGCCAAGAAAATGGAGGCCTTTGCCAACGATATCCGCGGCGGGCTGCGCGATAAGCGCATCCAGTACACCGGCGTCTCGCGCGACGGCCAGACGATCACGGTGCGGTTTCGCGACAAGGCGATGCGCGACAAGGGGCTGGCGGAAATCCTGCGCACCACGACCGATCTCGAGTTGAAGGACGTGGATGACGCCGCCGGTGAATTTCGCATCATCGGCTCGCTGAAACTCGAGGCGCAGAGGAAAACCCAGGACTTCGCGATCCAGCAGAACATCACCACGCTGCGCAACCGGGTCAACGAGCTGGGCGTGGCGGAGCCCATCATCCAGCAGCAGGGGGCCGAGCGCGTGGTGGTGCAGCTCCCGGGCGTGCAGGACACCGCCAAGGCGAAGGACATCCTCGGCCGCACGGCGACGCTGGAAGTGCGCCTGGTGGACGACGACGCCACCAACAACCCGGCGGCGGTCCAGGCCGCGATGTCGGGCCAGCTTCCGTTCGGAGACGAGCTCTACCTCGAGCGCGACGGCCGCCCGATCCTGGTGAAGAGGCAGGTCGTGCTGACCGGCGACCGCATCAACGACGCGCAGCCGGGTTTCGACAACCAGACGGGTGAACCGGCGGTGCACATCAACCTCGACGGCACCGGTGCGCGCATCTTCCACCAGGTCACGCGTGAGAACGTCAACAAGCGCATGGCGATCCTGCTGTTCGAGAAGGGCAAGGGCGAAGTGGTGACCGCCCCGGTGATCCGCTCCGAGATACCGGGGGGGCGGGTGCAGATCAGCGGGCGGATGACGACGCAGGAGGCGCGCGACGTCTCTCTGCTGCTTCGTGCCGGCGCGCTCGCCGCGCCGATGGACATCATCGAGGAGCGCACGGTGGGGCCGTCGCTCGGGGCGGAGAATATCCGCATCGGCTTCCAGTCCATGTGGATGGGATTTCTGGCCATCGCCCTGTTCATGATCGCCTACTACGCGCTGTTCGGCGTGATCTCGATCATCGCGTTGTCGGCGAACCTGCTGTTCCTGATCGCGCTCCTGTCCATGCTGCAGGCGACGCTGACGCTGCCGGGCATCGCGGCGATCGCGCTGGCGCTCGGCATGGCGATCGATGCCAACGTGCTGATCAACGAGCGCGTGCGCGAGGAACTGCGCAATGGCAATACGCCGCAGGCGGCGATTCACGCCGGCTACGAGCGCGCGTGGGCGACGATTCTCGACTCCAACGTGACCACGCTGATCGCGGGCGTTGCGCTGTTCGCGTTCGGCTCGGGACCGGTCAAGGGCTTTGCCGTGGTGCACTGCCTCGGCATACTGACCTCGATGTTCAGCGCGGTGATGGTCTCGCGCGGCATCGTCAACCTCTATTACGGCAGCCGCCGCCGGCTCGAGAAGGTTTCCATCGGCCAGGTCTGGAAGCCGGGCGCGCAAAAAGCTTAAGGTTTAGATATGGAATTTTTCCGGATCAAGCGCGA
>CAYYZZ010000309.1:0-3488 GCA_964476235.1 uncultured Streptomycetaceae bacterium
AGATAGTATCAATCTTCAGGTAGCGAAAAAGTTTTTCAATGGTTTGAGCGTAACTTCTTGCTGGTGGCATCCTTATTGCGACACGCCCTTGTTTGACTGAGATTGAAAGTAAAGAGTAGAGAATGCTGGCGAGAACCGAGTCAAGATACGCATGTCGCGCCACGGTTCTACCTATACTTGTTGCAATGCTTGGCTTCAATGGATACGCCTGCGGAAGCGTACCCATTTTAATAATAGCGATTTTCTTTCTCATAGCTTACCCCACAAAGAAAAAAGAGCATTCGCCCACCCCCTTCGATGAGGCTCTACGGCGCATTCAGTCTGCGCCTCACATTACAGGGTCAGTCTTGCCTTTTGCCCTAACTAGAGGTCCCGCGCGGTGCGCGGGAGACTCATCACTCATCACCCATCACTCCGCCTTGACCCCCGCCTCGCGAATGATCTTCCCGTACTTGTCCAGCTCCCGCCTTAGGTAAGCCGCAAGGTCTTCCGGTGTGCCGGACAGCGGCTCCGCCCCCTGGCCGAGCAGGCGCTCCATCATCTCCGGCCGCTGGGTTGCGGCGTTGATGGCCGCGTTCAGCCGCTCGACAACCGCGCGCGGCGTGCCGGCCGGCGCGAAAATGCCAAACCAGCTCGCGAGCTCGTAGCCTTTTACCCCCGCTTCATCCAGCGTCGGCAGCTGCGGCAGCAGCGCCGAGCGCTGTGCGGTAGTGACCGCGAGCGGGCGGACCCGGCCCGAGCGCGCGTGCGGCAGCGTCGTCGGCATGGAATCGAACAGCACGTCCACCTCGCCGGCAATCACGCCGGTCATCGCGGAGGCCGCGCCCTTGTACGGCACGTGCGTCATCTTCACGCGGGTCAGCGACATGAACAGCTCGGTCGCGAGATGCGCTGTAGCGCCCTGTCCGGACGAGCCGAAATTGAGTTGCCCCGGGCGCGCCCGTGCCAGCGCAAGCAGCTCCTTCACCGATTTCGCCGGCACCGAGGGGTGCACGTCCACCACGAAGGTGAGCCGTGTGAACAGGCCGACCGGCGCGAAGTCCTTCACCGGGTCGTACGGCAGCTTGGGGTTCAGGTGCGGCGTGATGGCGAACCCGCCCGAGCTGCCGACCGTGAGCGTATAGCCGTCGGGCGCGGCGCGCGCGCCCAGCTCGGTGCCGATGATGCCGGCGCCGCCGCCGCGGTTGTCGACGACGACCGGCTGGCCGAGCAGCTCGGTCAGCTGCTGCGCGAGCGCGCGCCCGACGATGTCGCTGCCGCCGCCGGCGGGGAAGGCGATGATCATCCGTACCGGCTTTACCGGGAATGACTGCGCACACGCTGCAGTCATTCCAAGGGAAAAGGCAAAAGGGAAAAGGCAAAAGGGCAGATGCCGTAAAAGCGCTTCCCGTCGTCTTGTCTTTTTCACCGAGTTTTCCTCCGGGCCGCATGAATCCCGCCTCGCGCAGCGATTCGGATACTTTTCCCTTTTCACTTTCCCCTTTTCCCTTATCAGAGCCGCGTGCCACCGGGCAGCGCGCGGAAGCGGACAGGCATGATCCCGCTCTCGATCACGCGGCCGTCGGCCCCCTTGTGCAGCAGGACCAGGATTTGCACGCCTGCGGCGGGCCCGACCGGCGCGATGAGCCGTCCGCCCGGCTTCAGCTGCTCGATCAACGCGGAGGTCACGTCGGGTATCGCCATTCGGACGAGGATGGCGTCATACGGTCCGCCCGGGCGCCAGCCGTAATAGCCGTCGGCGACGTTGACCTGGACGGCGCCGTAGCCGAGCCGCTCGAGCGTGCGCTTCGCGGCCAGGGCCACCTTGGGGTCGACCTCGACGCTGAACACCTCGGGCGTCATCTCCGCGAGGATCGCGGTGTGGTAGCCGCCGCCGACGCCGACTTCGAGCACCTTCTCCCCGCGCTTGATTGCGAGCAGGTCGGTCATCATCGCGACGAGCGAGGGCTGCGAGATCGTCGAGTCCGGGCCGGGACCGACCGTGAGCGGCCGGTCGAGATAAGCATAGGGGCGCAGGTCCGGCGGCGCGAACTCGTGGCGCGGCACCTTGACGATGGCCGCGATCACGCGCTTGTCGATCGGCGCCCCGCCGGTTTGCTTGCGCGACTGGTTCACGCCCTTCTCGATCGCCTCGGCGAGGAGGCGGCGAATCTCCGCGAATTCCTTCGCGTCCTGCGCAATGGCCCCGAAGACCACCAGCGCGAGGACGGCGGCGAGGTATCGGGGCAAGGAAGACATTTAGGTCAAAGATGCCGAGGGAAGAGGGAACGTAAGTTTGCAGTTTGCAGTGGGCAGTTTGCAGTAACTGCCAACTGACGGCTGCCAACTGCCAACTTGTCAGTCACCAGTCACGCCCCATCATGTCACGCTTCACTCGAGCCCCCACGAGGCAAAGCCGCACCCCACGTACACATTAGGTATCGGGTCGTAGCGGATCAGGTCGAACCCGCGCCCGCCGGCCGCGCCATGGGCGGCCACCCAGTTGCGCACTTCGGACGCGCCGTTGCCGGCGGAGGGCAGGCGCTGATTCAGGAATTCGAGGAGAGCGGGTGGGTCGCCGTTCTCGAAGCGGCGGATGCAGTCGCGATCGAAGGCCTCATCGATCCGGCCCATATCCGGCTCGCCGATCGAGTGGCTGAGCCCGCCGGTCGCGAGCACGCCGACTCTCAGCTTGCCCGGAAAGCTCGCGACCGCTTCCGCCAGCATCGCGCCCCAGGCATAGCAGCGCTTCACGGTCGGGAACGGCGGCTCGATGTCGTTGAAGATCACCGGCACGATGGCGGGGAGGGGGTCGACGCCCGCTTTCCACAGCGGGATGCAGAAGCCGTGGTCGAGCGCGAGCTGGTACGAAACCGACGGCTCGAAATCGCGCTCGAGCGCGGTGCGGACAATGTGCTCGGCGAGCAGCGGGTGCCCCGCGATCTTCCGGTGCGGGAACGCCTTGAACCACGGCTCGGGCGGCCCATCGTGCGTTTCACCCACGCCGACGCAGATCGCCGGCAGGTTGTCGATGAAGAAGTTCACCCAGTGATCCGGCGAGATCACGATGAGGGCGTCCGGCCGCGCCGCCTTGATGCGGCGGCCGAGTTCGGAGAATGCCGAGGTGAGGCTGTCCCTTTCCGCGGGCGCGAGCTTGTCCCAGTTGCGCACGATCATCGGGCCATGGCTGGCCGCGTAGACGCCGACGAGCTCAGCCATGGGCGGCCTTCGCCTTGCCGGGCGCGCCGCTGGCGCGGATCCGGCGCAGAAAATCGTCTTCCGGCATGCCGGCCATCAGGAAATAGAACCGCAGCAGGTACGGATTCACCAGTTTCGCGAGTGCCGCGACATCGTCGGCCTCGACCGCCGCGCGCACCTCGGGCTTCAGCGGGTAGCGCGCGAGCACCGTGTTGCGGTTGGCGCGGTACTCATCCGCAACCGCCGGCGTTTGCAGGTCGAAAAACAGCTTGGAGAGCCAGTAGTCGCGCATCTGAAAAGCAATGATGAAT
>CAYYZZ010000310.1:0-3462 GCA_964476235.1 uncultured Streptomycetaceae bacterium
GCGAGAAATGCGGGTCCGCCATGGCGGGCATGGCGATGAGGAAGTGCTGTGTCAGGTTCATCTTCTGCATGGTTCCGGTCGTTTTCCGCCTCGCGCTGCCGCGCGTTGAACGGCTGACGGATCCCCATTTGGCTATCGCGATCCGCAGCGCGTTGAGCTGCGGCCCAGCCGTCTGCTCGAACGCGCTGAGCCAAACCGGCGAATTACGTCCGGTTTGGCAGTAATTGTAAATGCCGCCGCCCCCCTTCACAATCTGACACGGGAATACGGGGCAAGCTCCCCTCGCGCCGACCGTGGACCACGGCGTGCAGCGCAATAAGGCATTGGAGCGCTACGGCAGGATCAGGCGAAAAGCGTGACCGGTAGCCCAGCCCCGAAGTTGGCAGTTGGCAGCCGTCACATAGAGGAAGTTGGCAGCCGTCAGTTTGCAGTTTGCAGCAGCGGGTTCGAAATTACTGTCAACTGCCCACTGTCAACTGCCAACTATTCCATGCAAACTGCCCACTGCAAACTGCAAACTGCAAACTTTTCATCCCTCATCCCCCATCCCTCGCTTCACTTGCGCCAGAAGACCGGCGTGAAGATCACCAGCACGGTGAACAGCTCCAGCCGCCCGATCAGCATGGCGAAGGTGCACACCCAGGTCTGGAAGTCGGACAGCACTTCGTAGGTCGTGGCGGGTCCCACCTGGTTGAGACCCGGCCCGGTGTTGTTGATGCTGGCGATCACCGCGCTGAAGGCGGTGACGGCATCAAGGCCGCTGGCCAGGAGCATGAGCGTCATCGTCACGACGCAGCAGACGTAGATGAAAAGGAATGCGAGCACCGCGAAAACGATCTTGTTCTCGATCACCTGCCCGCCGAGCTTCACGGGGATGACCGCGTCGGGGTGGAGCAGTTTCACGAACTCGCGGTAGAGCTGGAGGTACAGGAGCTGGGCGCGGATCAGCTTGATCCCGCCGCCGGTCGAGCCGGAGCAGGAGACGAAGCAGCACAGGAACAGCATCCACATGGGCGCGAAGACCGGCCAACCGTTGTAGTCGGTATTGGAGTAGCCGGTGGTGGTGGCAATGGACACCACGTTGAACGAGGCAAAGCGCAGCGCGGTCCAGAAATCCGCGTAGACGTTCACGGCGAGCAGATACAGCGCCACGCCCACGCAGCTCGCCAGCGTGATCAGCACGAACAGGCCGGCCTCCGGGTCCTTGCGGTAAGGGATGGTGCTTCGCCCCCGCAAGGCGAGAAAGTGGGTGCCGAAGTTGATGCCGGCCGCCAACATGAAGAATATGGCGACGGACTCGATCAGCGGCGAGTTCCAGTAGCCGAAGCTCGCGTCGTGGCTGGAGAAGCCGCCGAGTCCCATGGTGGAAAACATGTGCATGAACGCGTCGAACCACGTCATGCCGACAAGCCGGTAGGCCATCACGCAGGCAAACGAGATCAGCGCGTAGACCACCCACAGCCCCTTGGCGGTCTCGGTGATGCGTGGCGTGAGCTTGGCGTCCTTCATCGGCCCCGGTGTTTCCGCCTTGAAGATCTGGCGCCCGCCGACCCCGAGCAGCGGCAGTATCGCCACCGCCAGCACGATGAGCCCCATGCCGCCGAGCCACACCAGCAGCCCGCGCCAGATGTTGAGGGCGGGCGCGAGGGTGTCCAGGTTCGACAGCACCGTCGACCCGGTGGTCGTAAGGCCGGACATCGTCTCGAAGTAGGCGTCGGTGAAGGAGAGGCCCGGGATCGCCATCAGCAGCGGTAGCGTGGCGAAGGCGGCGCCGCCGGTCCACGCAAGGGCCACCAGCAGGAAACCGTCCCGCGGGCTGAGTTCGCGCCGGTAACGGCGCGTCAACACCCAGACGATGTAGCCCGCCGCGCAGTTGAACGCCATCGAGAAGACAAACGCGGTGGCGGTGCCGTCGCCGTAAGCGAGGGAGACGCCGATGGGCAGCAGGTGCGACAGGCTCATCGCCATCGCGATGATGCCGAGCACCGGACAAACCGCGAGCAGCCAGCCCATCATCTAGAGGAAGTTGACGTCCACCTGGAACAGCTTTTCGATGGTGGGCACCATGCGCTTGTTCACCACGAACACGATGACGTGATCGTCGGATTCGATGATCGTGTCGTGGTGGGCGATGATGACCTCGTGGCCGTGACCATTGCCCTTCGCCGGCGCGCCGGACTTGTCGCGGCTGCGGACGATGGCGCCGATGGTCACTCCCTTGGCCAGGTCGAGCTGATCGATGCGCCGCCCGACCACCCTGGAGGACTTCGGATCGCCGTGCGCGATCAGCTCCAGCGCTTCCGCCGCGCCGCGGCGCAGCGAATGCACCACGGCGCAGTCGCCGCGGCGCACGTGCGCGAGCAGCGTGCCGATGGTGGCCTGGGCGGGCGATATTGCAATGTCGATCTGGCCGGCCTGGACGAGATTCACGTAGGAGCCGCGGTTGATGAGCGCGATTACCTTGCGCACCCCCCGGCGCTTGGCCAGCAGCGACGACATGATATTGTTCTCGTCGTCATTCGTGACCGCGCAGAAGACGTCCATCTCGGCGACGTTCTCGGCGTCGAGCAGATCCTCGTCGGTCACGTCCCCGGTCAGCACCAGCGTGCGGTCCAGCTCGGCGGCGAGGCGTTCGGCGCCCGCTTTGCTGTGCTCGATGATCTTGACCTCGTACTTGCCCTCGATCGCTTTCGCCAGGCGCCGCCCGATGTTGCCGCCGCCGCCGATCATCACGCGCTTCACCGGCTGGTCCATGCGGCGCAGCTCGCGCAGCACGTTGCGGATGTTGCCGGTGGCGGCGATGAAAAATACCTCGTCGCCGGCTTCCACCACCGTCTTGCCCTCGGGCGCGATCGGGCTGTCGCCGCGGAATATCGCGGCAACGCGCGTGTCCACCTGCGGCATGTGATGGCGCAAGTGCTGGATCTCGTGACCGACCAGCGGCCCGCCGTGGAACGCGCGCACCGCGACCAGGCTCACTTTCCCATCGGCGAACTCGAGCACCTGGAGCGATTCCGGGAATTCCAGCAGCTTCGCGATGTAGTCGCACAGGATCTGCTCGGGGCAGATCGAATGGTCCACCGCGAAGTTCTCGGGCGAGAAGATCTCGGGGTGAGAAAGATAATCGGCGGAGCGGATGCGGGCGATCTTGGTGGGGATGTTGAATAGGGTGGCGGCGAGCTTGCACGCCACCATGTTGGTCTCGTCGCTCTGCGTCACCGCGAGCAGCAGGTCGGCGTCGCGCGCGCCCGCCTGCTCCAGCACGGCAGGGTGGGCGGCGTTGCCGGTGACGGTCCGCAGATCGAGCCGGTCCTGGAGGCGCTTCAGCCGCACCGGCTCGACGTCGACCACGGTGATGTCGTTGGCCTCGGAGACCAGGCTCTCGGCGACCGTGGAGCCGACCTGCCCGGCTCCCAGGATCACGATCTTCACGCGGATCCTCCCGAAAAAGCGCGATTCTAG
>CAYYZZ010000311.1:0-3457 GCA_964476235.1 uncultured Streptomycetaceae bacterium
CAATGCGAAAGCCGTGGTGCTCGCGTGCGGCGGCTTCGAGACCAACCCGGAATGGCGGCTGCGCTACCTGGGTGTGCCATGGGATCACGCGAAGGTGCGGGGCTCCAACTTCAACTACGGCGACGGGCTCAAGATGGCGCTCGATATCGGCGCGATGCCGTGGGGCCACTGGAGCGGCTGCCACGCGACACCGATCAACGCCGAGGCGCACGACTACGGCGTGCAGAACCTGACCGACAAGACCAACCGGCTGTCCTATTTTCTCGGGGTGATGCTCAACGTCGAGGGCAGGCGCTGGATAGACGAGGGCGCCGACATCAATTCGTTCACCTACGCCAAGTACGGCGGGCTGATCCTCAAGCAGACGCGGAGCCTGGTCTACCAGATCTTCGATTCCAAGGTGCTGAATCTTCTCGAGCCGCGCTACTCGACGAGCGAGCCGTTCAGTTCCAACACGCTCGAGGGCCTGGTGCAGCAGTTGCAGGTGGACCGCGCGCAAGCGATGAAGACGCTCAAGGAGTACAACGACGCAGCCGGCCGCGGCGGACCGTTCAATCCCGCAGTGCTCGACGGGCTGCACACCGAGGGCATCGAGCCGAAGAAAACGAACTGGGCGCTGAAGCTCGACACGCCGCCATATGTTTCCTACCCCGTGACCGGCGGCATCACCTTTACCTTCGGCGGGCTTAAGGTCAACCAGGACGCGCAGGTGATCGCGACCGACTGGAAACCCATTCCTGGGCTCTATACCTGCGGGGAGATGGTCGGCGGGCTGTTCCACTACAACTATCCCCTCGGCACAGGGCTCATGTCGGGCGCGGTGTTCGGCCGCATCGCCGGGCGCAGCGCCGCGCGCAACGCTTAAGAAACGTGACTGGTGACCGGTGACCAGCGCCCGGTCGAGGCTGGTCTTTCCAGTCACCAGTCACGAGTCACCAGTCACCTTCTCTGTTTGATAAACTTGCCGCCGGGAGAAATCCGGTGGCACAGCAGAGAATCAACATGGCGGTGCTGTTCGCGGATGTCAGCGACAGCACGCGTCTTTACGAGTCGCTCGGCGATACCGCGGCGTTCGGCAACGTGCGCGAGATCATCGGGTTGTTGAGGAGCATCACGGAAGCGTTCGACGGGCGCGTGGTGAAGACCATCGGCGACGGCCTGATGTGCGCGTTCCCGGGCGCGGACGGGGCGGCCAATGCAGCCGGCGAGATGCAGCGGCAGATCGCCCTGCGCCCGCCGCTCAAGAGCGGGAAAAAACTGACGATACGCGTGGGCTTCCACTTCGGGCCGGTGATCCAGGACGGAGATGACGTGTTCGGCGACAGCGTGAACGTCGCCGCGCGCATGGCGGGGCTCGCGCTCTCCGGACAGGCGCTCACGGACGCTTATACTGTCGCGGCATTGTCCGCCCAGTTGCGCGACTCCACGCGCCAGATCAATGCGCTGCCGGTGAAAGGGAAAGCGGAGGCGGTCGAGGTCCACGAGCTGCTGTGGCAGACCAGCTCCGACCGTACCGTCACCGTCATTCCGGACCGCACCTCCGCGTCCGTTTCCGTGCCGGGCGGAGGCCCCAGCATCAGGCTCACGCATCTGGGGAAGGAATCCACCTTCAAGGACACCGTCTACTTCGGGCGCGAGGCCGCCGGCAATCATGTCGTGATAACCGACCCGATGGCTTCCCGCCGCCACGCCAAGCTCGAGCTGCGCGCCGGCAAGTTCGTGCTGGTGGACCAGAGCAGCAACGGCACTTTCGTCGTGCTCGGCAACAACGTGGAGCAGCGGCTGAAACGCGAGGAGATGATCCTCTACTCGAGCGGCCGGTTCGCGTTCGGCCACAGCACGGCCGAACCGAAGGCGGAGGTTGTTGAGTTCAACTGCGGTTAAATCCGGACGCCTAGGGTACGGGAGCCGCGGCTCCCGCACCCTAATCGCCGGTTTAACTCCGCCTGTTCGAACGGACGACGGGGTCGCCGTTCAACGCGCGGCTCCAGTTAGCTGATTAATCATGGTTTCAGATTCTCTTGTCCGTCTATTCTGGATAAACCTGCGTGGAATGCAGCCTATCCTGGCCGCAAGGCAGCCGTTGCGCGCCGCAAGCAATTGATTCCGGAGGAAAGATGACAACCGGGTTTGCTTCGGTGTCTAATTAGCCGACATTTCGGAAGTTCACTATAGGTTAGACCTTGCCATGTGCCCGTGGCGCGTATATAGCGGATATGCTATAGTCTACCGGTGAGCTGGCGGGTCACCTTCTATAGTTCTGAGTTCCAGAGCGAGATACTGCACGCTGATTGGCCGAAAAATTGTGATGCTTCACCAGTTCGTCAAGAAGTCTGAGAAGACACCCCGAAAAGAGCTCGAGATCGCCCGACGGCGAATGAAGGAAACGAAAGATGCGGAAAGATCTTAGACAGTTCAAAGCCCGCGCGCTGGCACACCCGGAGATCAAGCGCGAGTACGAACGGCTTGCCGAGGAGTTCGAGTTTCTTGACGAAATCCTCAAGGCGCGTGCTTCTGCCGGCCTTACCCAGGCCGACGTAGCGGCTCGTATAGGCACAACTCAATCCGCGGTTGCGCGACTTGAGTCGTCGGTCGGAAAGCATTCACCCTCAATCGACACGCTTCAGCGGTATGCATCGGCCCTTGGATATCGGCTGCAGGTCCGGCTTGTCAAAGGGCAAGGTCTAACCCGGCGCTCAACACGGTCGCGCGCAAAAGCGGCGCGCGCCGGTTAGCTCCACGTTGGACGGCAATCGGGCTGCACAACACTGTCAACCAAAAGGAGAAATGACCTATGTATACCCAAACTCTCATTGCCCGCTCATTGCAGGCGTTGTTGTTGTTCGTATTGGGCCTTGTCGGCTCATTCGCCCTCGCACAAGCGCCGGCTCAAGAGCAGGCACTGACGCGGACTGCCCGTGATGCGCAGCTTAAGTGGGGGCCCTGCCCGCCGTTCTTGCCCAAAGGATGCGGCATCGCCGTTCTTCACGGCGACCCTGCAAAAGACAACGTCGACGTGTTCTTTAAAGTGCCCGCCAAGTCGACCATCCCGCTCCATTGGCACACTTCGGCAGAGCGCATGGTGCTGGTAGCAGGCGAGCTTCATGTCACCTATGACGGTCAGAAGACGGCGGTTCTCAGGTCGGGGACTTATGCGTACGGCCCCGCCAAACGACCGCACAAGGGCTTCTGCGCAAGCGCCGTCCCATGTGTCCTCTTCATTGCCTTTGAATCGCCGTTGGACGCAGTGCCGATCGAGAGCACAGCTAAGTAGCAGTATCGCCGCTCAACATTGCAGTCAAGCGGGACGCGGCAAAAGCGCCGCGCCCCTTACTTTTACGTTAAGCTTTACTTCGATCGGCGTTCACCCCGTTAGAGGCCGGACCTCTAACGGGGTTCATCGGCGGCTAATTAATACTTAACGCCGCGCCAGCCAGCTGATCGCCGCCAGGTTCGC
>CAYYZZ010000312.1:0-3438 GCA_964476235.1 uncultured Streptomycetaceae bacterium
CTGATGGAGAAGCACAGCCTGGATCACCTGCTCGTGATCACCGACCACCGCGCCGGCAATGCGCCACAATGGGTCACCGGCTGGCCGGGCACGGTCGAGGCCTACGTGATCTTCAAGCCGGGCGAGAAGATGTGGATGTCGGTGGAATGGGTCAATCACTATCCGCTGGCGAAGAAGATTGCCCGCGACGTGGAAGTGCACTGGGGTGTGCACCACGGACTGCGGCAAATGATCAAGGAGTTGCAGCGCCGCGGCGCGAAGCGCGTCGGCATCATGGGCCCGCTGGTGGTCGCCAAGTATCGCCAGCTCGAAGAGCACTTCCAGATGGTGGGGCTCGATGCGGAATACACCCGGCTGCGCATGATCAAGTCGGAAGAGGAGCTGGACTGGCTGCGCATCGGCGCCGCGCTCTCCGATGCGGGGCTTGCGGCGCTGCTTGCCGGGACGAAGGCCGGGCTGACCGAGCGCGAGCTGGGGGCTATCGTCGAGAGCGCCTACATCAAGCACGGCGGCACGACGATGATCCATTATATCGGCGTGACGTCGATGGCGAAGCCGCACATCTACGTGCCGCCGCAGCACCATTCCCCGCGCAAGGTGAAGAAGGGCGACATGGCGTTCTGCGAACTGTCGGCCTACTGGTGGGACTACGCAGGGCAGGTGCTGCGCACCTTCACGGTGGATGCCGAGCCCACGCCGCTCTACCGCGACTTGTACGAAACGGCGGAAGCGGCGTTCGATGCCGTTACCGGCGTCGTCCGGCACGGCACGACGATGCAGGAACTCATCGAGGCCACCGGCGTGATCGAGAAGAACGGCTTCACCATCTGCGACGACCTCATGCACGGCTTCGGCGGCGGCTATTTCCAGCCCATCCTCGGCTGCAAGAGCCGCCCGGCCGGGCCGAAGCTGCCGGACATGACGCTGGAAGAGAACATGACGGTGGTGGTGCAGCCGAACGTGATCACCAAAGACCACAAGGCAGGGGTACAGGTGGGCGAGCTGATCCGCATCACCCGCACCGGTTTCGAGCGGCTGCACAAGGCGAAGCGGGGGCTCTTTCGGGTCGGATGACCCTGGAAGGATGAAGGCGGAAGGATGACCCCCCGCGGCGCGCGGGAGACTCGACAGCGGCCTCGGGAATCTTTCCGCCAGTTTCGGATCCATCATGTCGGCCGCCAGCGCGCCGCCGGGGGTCAGATCCCTAGGCTGCGCCTTGGGGCCCTCTTCCGCCCCTCGACGCGCTCCCGTCACCCGTCAGCGCTAATTGATCGTGATCCTGGTTTCCTTCACGATCTTCCGATACTTGGCGATTTCGGAGCGGATGAATTCGCCGAACTGCGCCGAAGTGCTCCCCACGGGCTCGGCGCCAAGATCGGCCATCCGCGCCCTGATGTCCGGCAAGTTGACCATCTCGACGAAATCGGCATTTAACTTGCTCGTGATTTCAACGGGAGTTCCGGCGGGCACGACGACTCCATACCATTGACTGACATCGAACCCGGCGAGTCCCGCTTCACTGAGACTCGGCACCTCCGGGATCGTCGGCGAGCGCCTGGCGGTGGTGACCGCGAGCGCGCGCACTCTGCCCGATTTCAGGTATGGCGCTATCACCGGCAATGCGACGAAACCGCTGTGCACGTGCCCGCCCATGAGGTCCACGATTTGCGGGCCACCGCCCTTGTACGACACATGGATGATTTCGATGCCGGCGAGCAGCTTCATCCATTCTCCCGCGATGTGGTGCGGGCTGCCGGCGCCAACCGTGGAATAGCTCAGTTCCCCCGGCCGCTTCTTTGCCAGTGCGATGAAATCCCGCGCATTCCGCGGCGGCAACGATGGATGCACGGCCAGCACGAGTGACGAGACCGCCAGTTGAGTGACCGTGTTGAAATCGCGCGTCGGATCGTAGGACATCTTGGGATAAAGCGTGGCATTGAGCGCGCACTCGGGTGAGGCGCAAAGAAGAATCGTGTAGCCGTCCGCCGGGCTCTTGGCGACAGCCTCGGCGCCGATCATGCCGCTCGCGCCGCCACGGTTGTCTACCACGATGGTCTGCTTCCATTTCTCGCCGAGCTTTTGCGCGGTCATCCGCGCCAGCAAATCATTGCCACCGCCCGGCGGGTAGGGAACCACGATGCGAACAGGTTTGACCGGGTAGCTTTGTGCGACCGCACCTTCGACGGATGCGGCTCCGAGCAGCGCTATTACCGCGATGCGTCCCACGATGGAAGCCATGCTCCCCCCTTTCAATGTCGCGTCACGCAGAACTTTGGCGGTAGTCCCGCCGGTAAGCAACCGGCAAAAAGCCTCGGCCTCGGGAAAAAACAGCCTTAAGTATTTGAATTAATTATTGTTTTAATGGGGTCTGTCCCCATTTGTTCCATTTGTTGATGCACCCCATTGGTCGCGGCCCCTTCATTGGGGCTGGATGCCGATCCTCTTCGCGATGCCGGCGTAGCGAGCGACATCCTTCTGCAGAAACGCGCTGAATTCCTCCGGCGAGCTGCCGACCGGGATCAGTGCCTGCTTTTCCAGCTCGTTGCGTACCTCCGGGGTGGCAATCGCCTTGGCGGCCTCGGCGTGCACGCGGCGCACGATCTCCGCGGGCACGCCCGCCGGGAACCAGAGGCCGTGATAGCACGTCAGCTCGAACCCCGGCAGGCCCGCCTCGTGGAAGGTCGGCACCTCCGGTAGCAGCGGCATGCGGCGCGGGCCGGCGATGCCGAGCGCGCGCACGCGCCCGGCCTGGATGTGCGGATGGGAGAACGTGGGGCTCGCGAACATCAGCTCGACGTAGCCGGAGAGCACGTCCGTGAACGCCACCGAGGTGCCCTTGTACGTCACGTGCGTGAGCGCGATGCCCGCCTCGGCGGCGAACAGCGCGGCGGTGACGTGCGGCGGGCTGCCGACGCCGGCTGAGGCGTAGTTGAGCTTGCCGGGCCTCGCGCGGGCGAGCGCGATGAACTCCTTCACCGAGCGCGCCGGCACCGCCGGGTGCACCACCAGGAGGTTGCCCCAGGTCGCGTTGATCTGGGTGACCGGCGCGAAATCGGCCAGGGCATCGTACGGCAGCTTCTTGAAGAGGGACGGGTTCGCGCTGTGCGCGCAGTTCATGGCGAGCAGCGTGTAGCCGTCGCGCGGCGCCCTGGCGGCGGCCTCCGTGCCGATGATTCCGCTCGCGCCGGGCCGGTTGTCGATCACGAACTGCTGGCCCAGCGTCTCCGCGAGACGTTGACCGACCGCCCGCGCCGGGACCTCGATCGGGCTGCCCGGCGCGAACGGCACGATCACGCGCACCGGCTTGGCGGGATATTTCACCAGCTGAGCTTCCGCCTCAGCAATCCCAAGGCACAAGGCACAAGGGACAAGGGACAACGAAATTGTTTTTAAACAATTCGCTGTACTCATCGCTCGGTCCTCATCCCTCATCCCTCA
>CAYYZZ010000313.1:0-3435 GCA_964476235.1 uncultured Streptomycetaceae bacterium
GCTCGCTGCAAGTGGACAGCGCGAGAATCCGGCGCGAGCTCGGCTGGAGTCCGCGTTACACGCTGGAGCAGGGGCTGGCCGAAACCGCGCGGTGGTTCAAGAGCGGTGAACGGTGAGCGGTGTCGACTTCCAGTCAGGACGGTCGCCGATTACACGGCCGCAACGTTTCCCGGAAAGTCGTGCGCATCATCCTGAGCTACACCGACTACGTGAACCGCACGGGGTGGCGCCGGTAGCACGCCGGCCGCGTCTGCCATCCATCGAATCGGGGAAAGACCTGCTCGCGCAATGGGCGCCGGAACCTTCCAACCGCTGACCAACGGCATGGACCGGCTCTCTCGCTGGTCGGCGGTTGCAATCGGTTTCTCGATCCCGATTTCGGTCGCGCTCGACAATATCCTGCTCGCCCCGCTCTTCCTCGGCTGGCTCGCCGGCGGCGCTTACGCAGCGAAGCGGGACGCGGTCCGGGGTAACGGCGTGGCGCTCGCGGCGCTCGCCCTGTTCGCGATCCTCGCCGCCGGCACGCTCTACGGCGAACGCTATCCGGGGGATGCGCTGGGCTACCTCGGCAAGTACGCCGATCTGCTGGCGATCCCGGTCCTGGTTTTCGTGTTCCGGGACGCGTGGCGCCGCGAGCCTGCTTTGATCGCGCTTGCGGCGGGTCTCGGGCTGATGCTTACGGTCTCCTACCTTGTCGCGCTCGGAGTCCTGCCGCAAGTGAAGCCGTTGGCGCCCGATCTGGCGAACCCGCTCGCCTTCAAGCACAAACTCACGCACAACATCCTCATGGCGTTCGCGGCGTTCCTTTACGCCAACCTCGCCGTGCGCGCGACAACGGCGTTACCGCGCTGGGCATGGGCGGTCCTGTCGCTGCTCGCCGCTATCAACGTCACGTTCATGGTGAACGGGCTGACGGGACAGTTCCTGCTCGGCGTCTTCGTGCTGTACGGCGGTTACCTCTGGAAAGGCTGGCGCGGCCTGGCTGCCGCGCTGGCTACCTCGGTTTTCGCCGTGGCTCTGCTCTCCACTGCCTCCGATCCCTTCCGCGCGCGGCTCGACAAGCTCTGGCCGGAGTTCACCGAGTGGCGGGCCGGCAAGGTCCGGGATGACTCCTCGGTAGGTATCCGGCTCGAGCTCTACAGCGCGAGCCTTGTCATCGTGCGCGATCACCCCCTGCTGGGAGCCGGCACCGGCGGCTATCCCAAGGCCTACGCCGAGCGCGCGAAGGACGCGGAGGTCAAGACCTCGCGCAACCCGCACAACGAGTACCTGTTGATCGCCGCGCAGACCGGTCTGGCAGGGCTTGCCGCCCTGCTCTGTCTCTTCTTCGTGCAATGGCGGCTCGCCGCGCGGCTGCCGGCGCTGGAATCACGGCTGGCGCGCGGGCTGGTACTGGCGATGATCGTCGGCTGCCTGTTCAATTCGATGCTGCTCGACCACACCGAAGGCCTGCTCTACGCCTGGCTCACCGGCGTGCTCTACGCCGGGCTCGGATCCGGACCGCCCGGGAAGCAAGGCAGCGTGAAGACGTAACCGCGGCCGACCGCCGGCCCGGTCAGACCTGCCGTTCGTCGGTCCAGCCTCGTCCGTCGCCGGATCCTCCGCCCCCCATCGCGATCAAGCGTTCCGGGAATGAGCATTCCGTCACTCGTGTTGCGTAGTATCGGACTGATATAATTGGTTTTTCAGGCGATCCGCCCGGGCTGAGCGCGGACGCCATTCTCTCCTTGCGGCAGGGGCAACAACGATGGCCGGATCGAAGCAATCCCTCGATGTGCTGCTGGTCAACCCCGGCAGCCGGGCAGCCGTGTACCAGCAGTTGGGAGACCGCTACTCGGCGATCGAGCCGCCGTCGCTCGCCGGGCTGTTCGCGACCTACCTGAGGCAGCGCGGCCTCTCCGTGGAAATCGTGGATGCGCCGGCGCACAACCTGAGCCCGGCCGGTGTCGCCGAGACCCTCCGCGACAACTTCGAGCCCACGCTGATCGTGATGGTGGTGTACGGCTTCCAGCCCTCCGCCTCCACGCAGAACATGACCGCCGCCGGCGAGACCTGCTCAGCCATCAAGGCGCTGCGCGGCGACTGGCGCATCATGATGACCGGCACGCACCCCGCCGCGCTGCCCGAGCGCACGCTGCTCGAGGAAAAAATCGATTTCGTCTGCGACCGCGAAGGGCCGGAGACGATACTGCTGACAACGCAGGCGCTGAAAGCCCGCGCCGGCGATTACTCGAAGATACCGAGCCTGTGGTACCGCGACGGCAAGGCGATTCGTTCCAATCCGCCGGCCGAGCTGATGGACGATCTCGACGGGGAAATGCCGGGCGTCGCGTGGGACCTTCTGCCGATGGACCAGTACCGCGCCCACAACTGGCACGCCTTTGAGAACATCGACGAGCGCTCGCCTTATGTGTCGATCCACACCTCGCTCGGCTGTCCCTACAAATGCACGTTCTGCTGCATCAACGCGCCGTTCGGCAAGTCCTCGTATCGCATGTGGTCGCCGGAGAGCGTGATCAAGGAGATCGACCTGCTGGTCGACCAGCACGGCGTGAAGAACATCAAGTTCGTGGACGAGATGTTCGTGCTGAACCGCAACCACGTGCTCGGTATCTGCGACCGCATCATCGAGCGCGGCCATAAATTGAATATCTGGGCCTACGCCCGCGTGGACACCGTCAAGGACGAGTTCCTCGACAAACTCGCCCGCGCCGGCTTCCGCTGGCTCGCGCTGGGGATCGAGTCGGGCAGCAAGCACGTGCGCGACGGCGTCGAGAAGGGCCGCTTCGGCTCGTCCGAGATACTGAAAGTGGTCAAGAAAATCCAGGACGCCGGCATCAACGTCATCGGCAACTACATCTTCGGCCTGCCCGACGACACCCACGAGTCCATGCAGGAAACGCTGGATCTCGCACTGGAGGCGAACTGCGAGTTCGCCAACTTCTACTGCGCGATGGCCTACCCCGGCTCCAAGCTCTACGGCATGGCCGTGGAAAAACGCTGGCAGCTTCCGGATTCCTGGATCGGCTACTCCCAGCACAGCTATGAAACGCTGCCGTTGCGGACCGACACGCTGTCCAGCGCGGAAGTACTGAAATTCCGCGACGACACGTTTCACCGCTATTTCACCGACGAGCGCTATCTCGGGATGGTCCGGCGCAAGTTCGGCGAGGACGTTGTCAGCCACCTGCGCGACATGACCAAGATTCGCCTGCGCCGCAAGCTCCTCGAAGCAAATACGGTGCCTACCCCACTTGCGGCGGCGTAAATCGTAAATAGTAAATTGTGAATCGAAAAACCGGTTGCAGCTCGCGTTCTCGATTCACCATTCACGATTCACCATTCACGGCAGTTGAATGATCATCACGCGCACCCCTTTTCGCATCTCGTTCTTCGGCGGAGGAACCGACTACCCGGCGTGGTTCCAGCGCCACG
>CAYYZZ010000314.1:0-3432 GCA_964476235.1 uncultured Streptomycetaceae bacterium
CCCGGGCTACAACATGTCTTACTGGTGGGGCATCGCCTCGCCCGCCGGGACGGCGCCGCAGATCGTGTCCCGGCTGAACCAGGAAATCGCGCGCGCTACGGAAAAACCTTCACTGAAGGAAATTTTTCAGAAGCAGGGCGCACGCGCGGTCACGAGTTCGCCGGCGGGGCATACCCAGCGCGTCAACGATGAAATCAAGACCTGGAAGGACATTATCGCCAGAGCGGGCGTCAAGCTGGAATGAAGGTCACCGGCATACCCCGGAAAAAAAGGCCTGCGATTCGCAGGCCTGTTTGCTTCAAGGAGTAAGCCAGGCTACCCCCCTCCTGCCCGAGGAGGGGTCGCACAGCGAAGCGGCGGGGGTGGTGGGAGTAAACGTGCCTGCGCACGTTAGAGCCGGCGAACGCCCGACACTATGCAGCGGGTCGGGCCGGAGGGATGACCTGTTTTCTTGTTTTCCCCGCCCGCGCTTATCTGCATTTATCTGCGATTCCATTCTGGCTTCTCTTGGCGAGCTTGGCGGTTCAGTTGTCTTTCGTCACTCGTCACCTGTCACGCATCCCACGTCAGTGATGCTTCACTCGCTTCACAAACCGCGCCGGCAGCAAGGCCCCGTCCTTGTGTCCCATGCCCTCCTTCGCCGCTTCCTCGAAGCATTCGAGCGAGCGTTGCGAGACCGGGAGATCGATGCCGAGCGTCTTTCCTTCCGCGATCATCACGCGCAAGTCCTTGCAGATCAGGTCCACGTCGAAGGTGACCGGCCCGCTGTCCTGCCCTCTCAACCCGGCGGCGACTGCGGGGCCGCGCGCTTTCAGCACATTGGGCCCGCCCGAGGTTTCGGAAAAGATGCTGATGAGCCGGTCCGGATCGAGTTTCAGTGGCGCGCACAGCGCCAACGCCTCGCCGAACGCCTGCCAGTACACCATCAGCGGCAGATTGATCGCGAGTTTCATGCGCGCGCCGGCGCCGACCGGGCCGACGTGCTCGAGGCGGCGGCACAGCTGATCCAGCACCGGCTTGGCCCGCGCCACGTCGGCATCGCTGCCGCCCACGAATCCGAAGAGCTTGCCGTCCCGCGCGGGCCCGACGGTGCCTCCCACCGGGCAGTCGACCAGCGCCCCGCCCTTCTGCTTGACCTTGGCTGCAAGCGCGATCTCGACTCCCGGCCGGACCGTGCTCATCTCGACGAACAACTTCCCCTTCGCATCGCCGGCAAGCAGTCCCTGCGGCCCGTGGTACATCGCTTCGATGGCCTTGTCGTCGGTGAGCATGGTGATGATCAGGTCGGCGGTGCCGGCCAGCGCGGCAGGCGACGCGGCAACCTTGGCGCCGGCTGCGGCCAGCGCCTTTGTCTTCTCCGGTGTGCGGTTCCACACTGTGAGTTCGTGGCCGAGACCCATCAGCCGTTGCGCGATGGCCGCGCCCATCCGGCCGGTGCCGACGATTCCTATCTTCATGCACGCCTCCTTGTTGCCGGAGCGCAGGTTGACACGCTGTACGCGCCCTAGTCAAATGCATGGCGGGCGCTGAGTGATGCGAGATGCGAGATGCGAGATGAACACCGAGGGCTCATTTCCTTCGTGGTTTAGTTTCTATTCCTGTTTCTCTCGGCGTCTCGGCGGTTCAATTATTGTTTTGTCTTTCTTGGCGTGCTTGGCGTGCTTGGCGGTTCAATTATTATTGTATTTCTTGGCGCCTTGGCGGCGTGTTATGACTTCAGCGCAGCGAAGCGAGATCCGCGACGGCATGCAGATCGATTGGGACGCCCCGATCGCGATGGACGACGGGCTCGTCCTCCGCGCCGACGTGTTCCGCCCGCTGGGGGGCGGCCAATTCCCTGTCATCCTCACCTACGGGCCTTACGCCAAGGGTCTCTCCTTCCAGGACGGCTACCCGAGCGCGTGGCAGCGCATGGTCGCCGAGCACCCCGGCGTCGCTCACGGGTCCAGCAACATTTATCAGAGCTGGGAAGTCGTCGATCCGGAAAAGTGGGTGCCGGACGGCTACGCCTGCGTGCGCGCGGATTCGCGCGGCGCCGGCCGCTCGCCCGGCTTCATAGACCCCTTCTCGCCGCGCGAGACGAAGGACTTCTACCACTGCATCGAGTGGGCGGGCGTGCAGCCGTGGTCGAACGGCAAGGTGGGGCTCAACGGCATCTCCTATTACGGCATGAACCAGTGGCACGTCGCGACGCTGCAGCCGCCGCACCTCGCGGCGATGTGCGTCTGGGAAGGCTCGGCCGACTGGTACCGCGACATGACGCACCACGGCGGCATCCTCAATACTTTCTTCGCCAACTGGTACGACATGCAGGTGAAGACGGTCCAGTACGGATTGGGCGAGCGCGGGCCGCGCTCGCGCGTCACCGGCGTGCTGGTCTGCGGCGACGAGACGTACTCCGAGGCCGAGCTCGCGAAGAACCGCTGCGACTTCGGCGACAACATCTTCGCGCACCCGCTCGACGACGATTACCACCGTGCCCGCTCCCCGGTCTGGGAGAAAATCACCACCCCCCTGCTCTCGGCGGCCAACTGGGGCGGACAGGGCCTGCACCCGCGCGGTAATTTCGAAGGCTTCGTGCGCGCCGCCGCGAAGGACAAGTGGCTGGAAGCGCACGGCCTCGAGCACTGGACCCACTTCTACACCGATTACGGGCGGCGGCTGCAGAAGCTCTTTTTCGATTACTTCCTTAAAGGCGAAAAGAACGGCTGGGACCGCCAGCCCAGGGTGCAGCTCCAGGTGCGGCACGTGGACCGCTTCGTCGAGCGCCACGAGAACGAATGGCCGCTCGCGCGCGCGCAATGGACCCGGTTTCACCTTGATCCAGCGGCGCTCAGTCTGGAACGCGAACCAGCGAGGGTCGCAGGGAACGTCACCTATGATGGGCTCGGTGAAGGCGTTACGTTCATCTCAGCGCCGCTGGATAAGGAGACCGAGATCACCGGGCCGCTCGCCGCGAGGCTGTTCGTCTCCTCTTCGACCGCCGATGCCGACCTCTTCCTGGTTTTCCGCGTTTACACGCCCGACCTCAAGGAAGTCGTGTTCATGGGCGCGATAGACCCCCATACGCCGGTCGCGCAGGGATGGCTGCGCGCTTCGCACCGCAAGCTCGACCCGAAGCTTTCCACCGAATACCGTCCGTACCACACGCACGACCGGAAGCAGCCGCTCGCGCCCGGCGAGATCGTCCAGCTCGACGTCGAGATCTGGCCGACCTCGATCGTGGTACCGGCCGGCTATCGCATCGCGTTGACCGTGCGCGGGCGCGATTACGAATGGCAGAAGACTACTGGCGCGAAGCTCTCCAATTTCAAGAACGAGCTGCTCGGCTGCGGCCCTTTCCTGCACAACGACCCCCGCGACCGCCCCGCAACGGTCTTTGGCGGCACAGTTACGCTCCATATTAGGCCGCAGCACCCGTCGTATATACTG
>CAYYZZ010000315.1:0-3404 GCA_964476235.1 uncultured Streptomycetaceae bacterium
AAGCCGATCTCCACCAAGCCGGCCGAAGTACGCATGGGCAACGGCAAGGGCAACCCGGAGTATTTCGTGTGCGAGATCCAGCCCGGCAAGATCATCTACGAGATGGACGGCGTGGATGCGGCGATCGCCAAGGAGGCGTTTGCCCTGGCCTCGGCCAAGCTGCCGTTCAAGACCATTGTCGTGCATCGGATGCTGGGGTAAGCCATGCAGGCGAGCGAGCTTCGCGCGAAGACCGGTGACGAGCTGGGCAAGGAGCTGATCGAGCTGCTCAAGGCGCAGTTCGGCCTGCGCATGCAGCTCGCCACGCAGCAGCTGGGCAACACCAGCCAGATGAAGAAGGTGCGCCGCGACATCGCGCGCGTGCGCACCGTGCTCAAGGAGAAAGCGGGCAAATGAACCAGCCAGCGACGCAGACCCCGGGCCGTGCCCGTACCCTGGTAGGCCGGGTGGTGAGCGACAAGATGCAGAAGACCGTGACGGTGCTGGTCGAGCGCCGCGTGCGCCACCCGATGATCGGCAAGACCATCACCCGCTCGAAGAAAATCCACGCGCACGTGGAGAACGGCGGGATCAAGCAGGGAGACCTGGTGGAAATCGCCGAGTGCCGGCCGATTTCGCGCACCAAGGCTTGGAGAGTGACCCGCCTGATCGAGAAATCGAAGGCCGGTTGAGGTTGCCCAAGGCGCGGAATCCACGTTAGAATTCGCGCCCTTTGACGGTCCGGCACTGCCGGCCCGTAACCACCCCCGTACGGGGTCCAAGACTGCCCGCGCCGCGGTGCAAGTTGGATGGAGAGTTACCGATGATTCAGATGCAGTCGATGTTGGACGTTGCCGACAATACCGGCGCGCGCTCGGTCATGTGCATCAAGGTGCTGGGCGGCTCCAAGCGCCGCTACGCCAGCATCGGCGACCTGATCAAGGTGAGCGTCAAGGACGCAGCGCCGCGCGGCCGCGTGAAGAAGGGCGAGATCTACGACGCGGTGGTGGTGCGCACCGCCAAGGGCGTGCGCCGCGCCGACGGCTCGCTGATCCGCTTCGACAGCAATGCCGCGGTGCTGCTGACCCCCAAGCTCGAGCCGATCGGGACGCGCATTTTCGGGCCGGTGACGCGCGAGCTGCGCACCGAGCGCTTCATGAAGATCGTCTCGCTCGCGCCGGAAGTGCTGTGAGGGAACGGGCCATGAGGAAAATTCGAAAAGGCGACGACGTCATCGTGACCACCGGGCGCGACAGGGGCAAGCGCGGCACCGTGCTCCGGATCGTGGACGCGGAGCGCGTGCTGATCGAGGGAGCGAACCGGGTGAAGAAGCACCAGCGCCCGATCCCGATGAAAGGCATCACCGGCGGCATCACCGACAAGGAAATGCCGCTGCATATCTCGAACGTGGCGCTCTACAACCCCGGCACCAAGAAAGCCGACCGCGTCGGCATCCGGGTGCTGGAGGACGGCCGCCGCGTCCGCTATTTCAAGTCCAACGGTGAAGTGATCGACGCATGAGCACAGCCAAGACCAAGGACGCCAAGGGCGCAAAGCAAGCCGCCAAGGGCCAGAAGGACGTCAAGGGCCAGAAGGACGCCAAGGGGGCGAAGGAGGCCCGGGCGCCGAAGGAAGCCAGGCAGCCGGCGGCGCCGAAGCAGCCGAAGGAAGCGAGAGAGGTCCCGGAGCAGAAGGAGCCGAAGGAAAGAAAGCCGGAACGGCCCGTCCCGGTGCCGCGCCTGCAGATCCATTACCGCGATGCGGTGGTGAAGCAGCTGATGCAGCAATTCGGCTACAAGAGCTCGATGCAGGTGCCGCGGATCGAGAAGATCGTCCTCAACATGGGCGTGGGCGAGGCGGTCGCCGACAAGAAGATCATGGACAACGCGGTCGCCGACATGGCCAAGATCGCGGGCCAGAAACCGCTCATTACCGCGGCGCGCAAGTCGATCGCCGTTTTCAAGGTTCGCGAGGGCTACCCGGTCGGCTGCAAGGTCACGCTGCGCGGCCGGCGCATGTACGAGTTCCTCGACCGCCTGGTCAGCGTCGCGATGCCGCGCATCCGCGACTTTCGCGGCATCTCGGGCCGGGCCTTCGACGGCCGGGGCAACTACAACATGGGCGTCAAGGAACAGATCATTTTCCCCGAGATCGAGTACGACAAGATCGACGCGATCCGGGGCATGAACATCACCATCACCACCACCGCTCGAACCGACAACGAGGCGAAAGCGCTGCTCTCGGCCTTTCGCTTCCCGTTCCGAAACTGAGCAGAAACTGAGCCGAAACTGAGCAGGAACTGAGGCGAATATTTATGGCAAAAACAGCCGTGATCAACCGCGACAAGAAGCGCCGCGAGACCGTCAAGAAATACGCCGCGCGGCGCAAGGAACTGCTGGAGATCGCCGGCAACCAGAAGCTCTCGCCGGAGGAGCGCTACGCAGCGCGCGAGAAGCTGCAGAAGCTGCCGCGCGACGCCTCTCCGGTGAGGCTCAGGAACCGTTGCGCACTGACCGGGCGCCCGCGCGGCGTCTACCGCAAGTTCGGGCTCGGGCGCGGCAAGCTGCGCATTCTCGCGCTGCACGGCGAGATTCCGGGCGTGATCAAGGCGAGCTGGTAAACAACAGTTTCGAGTTCCGAGTTGCGGGTTATGAGTTAAGAACCTGGCACCAACGACTCGAAACTGGAAACTTTAAACTCGGAACTGAACTTATGAGCATGAACGATCCCATCGCCGACATGTTGACACGCATCCGCAATGCCCAGTGCGCGGAGAAGCTGTCGGTGGCGATGCCCGCGAGCAAGGTGAAAGCGGCAATCGCGCAGGTGCTGAAGGACGAGGGCTACATCGAGGACTTCGCGGTGCGCGAGCTCGAAGGCAGGCCCACGCTGGAGATCAGCCTCAAGTACTACGCCGGCAAGCCGGTGATCGAGAAAATCGAGCGGGTGAGCCGCCCGGGGCTGCGGATCTATCGCCCCAAGGACGAGCTGCCGAAAGTGATGAACGGCCTCGGCGTGGCGATCGTCTCGACTTCGCGCGGGGTAATGACCGACCGCAAGGCGCGGGGCCTGGGCGTCGGCGGCGAAGTGCTGTGCGTCGTGGCATAACGGAGCGCAAGCCATGTCGAGAATCGGAAAAGCCCCCATTACCCTGCCCGAGAAGGTCGAAGTGGCCATCACGCCGGTCGAGATTTCGGTGAAGGGCCCGCTTGGCACGTTGAGCCAGAGGCTGACGGCCGAAGTCACGGTCGAGAAGTTGGAGAACCGCCTTCAGTTCAAGGCCGCGGGCAACTCGCGGCAGGCCAACGCCATGTCGGGAACGCTGCGCGCGCTGGTCGCCAACATGGTGACCGGCGTCACCAAGGGTTTCGAGAAGCGGCTGACGCTGGTGGGCGTGGGTTACCGCGCGCAGGCGCAGGGCGACA
>CAYYZZ010000316.1:0-3382 GCA_964476235.1 uncultured Streptomycetaceae bacterium
CGGCTGGGATAGCCGCCCGGCGATTGCGCCGCAGCGTGCTGAAACTGCGCGGCGCAAAGTGCGTATAGAACCAGAACGGCGAAGTACCTCATAGTTCCTCCTCCATCATTATTGTTTCAGCGCGGGTATTCTATCCCAGAAGCCGACGGCCCCTGCCGCGAATCATGAGATGATTTCGCCCATTCATCACTCATCATTCATCATTCATCATTGAAATGGATTGGTGGTGGGCCTATCTCGCGCTAGGCGCTTTCGTCGGTTTCTTCGGCGGGCTGCTCGGCATTGGCGGCGGCTCGGTGCTGGTGCCAGTACTCGCGCTCATCTACTCCGCCTAGCAGCCTGTCGGACTTAGGTGTCTGGCAGGCTGCTAACAGCAAAACCGCCCGGGGATTTAGAACGAAACCCAGGATAACGATCCCTGGGAGCCTCCGATGGGCATGCGGTCTGGTTGGAAATGAGGATTTCGCCGACTCTTGCTCCCGTTTCCGTGCGGGCGGTTTTGCATAAGGAGTTTGTCGGGCCTAAGTCCGACAAACTCCTAGGGCTTCCCCCAGGAGCACGTCGTTCATCTCGCGCTCGGCACCGGCATCGCGACCATCATCTTCACCTCGGCCTCCAGTGTGCGCAGCCGCCACCAGCGCAAAGCGGTCAACTGGAGCGCGGACTATGTCTACACCCCCGCGCTCGCCTGGATCGCGGCCGCCAGCATGGCCATGGCGCCGGTCGGCCCCGCATCGCCCATCGCACGCCGGCGAAAACGCTGAGGCGCGCCTTCGCCGTCGTGCTCTTCCTGCTCGCCACCAACATGCTCGTCTCGAGCCTCACATGACTACAACAACTTCGCCTTCCTGCCGGAAGCTCGAAAAGCGTGATTCGTGAGTCGTGAATCGTGAATCGTGGCTAAGAACCACAGGATTCCGACATGCGAGCTCTTAGGTCGAATCACGAATCACAAATCACGACTCACGCAGTTTCAAACAACGCCTTCGGAACGAAGGCGTGCGATGGCGGCATCGTCCATGCCGAGCGCGCCGCGCAGCACCTCCTCGGTGTGCTGGCCGAGCACGGGCGGCGGGTTCTTGAACTCGAGCTTCGTCGCGGAGAACTTCATCGGGCTCGCGATCAGCGGCACCTTGCCCGCAACCGCGTGGTCGAGCTCGATTTTCATGCCGCGCGCGGCGACCTGCGGCTCCGCGAACACCTGCTGGAGATTGTTGATCGGCCCGTTCGGCACGCCGGCCGCCTCGAGCGCGTCACACCAATCCTTCGTCGTGCGCTGCGCGAAAATCTCCGCGAGCAATGCAGTAATCGCGTCGCGGTTTTCCACGCGCTTCGAATTGGTGGCGAAGCGCGAGTCCTGCGCCAGGTGCTGGCAGCCCGCGACCGCGCAGAACTTATTGAAGAGGTTGTCGTTGCCGCAGGCGAGGATGACGTCGCCGTCCTTCGTCTTGAACGGCTGGTACGGCACGATGTTCGGGTGCGCGTTGCCGATCCGGCCCGGGACCACGCCGGTCGCGAGGTAGTTCATCCCCTGGTTGGCGAGGATGCCGACCTGGGTGTCGAGCAGCGCGAGGTCGAGGTGCTGGCCGGCGCCGCTCTTCTCGCGGTGCGCGATCGCCGCGCAGATCGCGATCGTCGCGTACATGCCGGTCATGATGTCGGCGATCGGGATGCCCACTCGCTGCGGGCCGCCGCCGGGCTGGTCGTCGCGCTCGCCGGTGATGCTCATGACCCCCCCCATGCCCTGGATCATGAAATCGTAGCCGGGACGTTCGCGGTACGGCCCGGTCTGGCCGAACCCGGTCACCGAGGTATAGATGAGACGGGGGTTCAATTTCCGCAGGTCGTCGTAGCCGAGCCCGTAGCGCGCGAGATCCCCCACCTTGTAGTTCTCGATCAGCACGTCGGACTGCCGCGCGAGGCTGCGCACGATGTCCTGCCCCGCGGGTTTCGAGAGATTGACGGTGACCGACTTCTTGCCGCGGTTGGCGGAGGCGAAGTAGGCCGACTCCTGGGTGTCCTTGCCGTCCTTGTCCTTGAGCCACGGCGGCCCGAAGGCGCGCGAGTCGTCGCCGGTCTTCGGCCGCTCGACCTTGATCACCTCAGCGCCGAGATCGGCGAGGTTCTGCCCGCACCACGGCCCCGCCAGCACGCGCGAGAGGTCGAGGGCTCTGATGTGAGATAGCGGTCCGGCCATTGTCTTTACCTTTGCCTTGAAAATCGTCTCAGGTAATACGTCTCAGGTACTGCGTCTCAGATACAACGTCTCAGGTACTACGTCCTAAAAAGCGCCTTATCTGGGACGCTTCATCTGGGACGCTTTATCTGCGACGCCTCATCTGGGACGCCCCATCTGAGACGCCTTATCTGCCTTTGAACTGCGGCTTGCGCTTCTCCGCAAACGCCTGCATGCCGATGCGGTAGTCCTCGGTCGTGAAGTAAGCGAAGTTGTCCTCGATCTCGGCTTCGGTGAGCGGCGCGGGCTGCGGCGCCAGCCGCCGC
This sequence comes from uncultured Streptomycetaceae bacterium, assembly GCA_964476235.1. Taxonomy (GTDB): domain Bacteria; phylum Pseudomonadota; class Gammaproteobacteria; order Burkholderiales; family SG8-41; genus SG8-41. The sequence goes on from CAYYZZ010000316.1 coordinate 2,503, forward strand.
ACGAATTGCTTGTGCCAGCGGTTAACGAGCGGCGCCCCCTCCGCGATGCGGCGGGCCGCGGCGTAAACCTCCTCCTCCAGCCTGGCGTCGGGCACGACGCGCGTTAACAAGCCTTTCTCGGCGGCTTCCTTCGCCTCCCACACCCGACCCTCGACCAGGATCTCCAGCGCCACGGCGCGCCCCGTGAGCGGGAGCACCGCGGCCAGCTCGTCGTAGGCGATCGCGAAGCCAAAGCGGTTGATCGGCACGCCGAAACGCCCCGACTCGCCGGAAATGCGCAGGTCGCACATGCACGCGATCTCGAGGCCGCCGCCCACGCACGGGCCGTGGATCATCGCCACCGTCGGGTGACGGCACTCGCCCACCGCTTTCAGCGCGCCATGCACATGCTGGCGGTGATAGATCTTTCCCTGCGCGGCGTTGTCGCGCGCCTGCGCGAACTCGGCGATGTCCGCCCCCGCGGCGAACGCCTCGCTCCCCGCGCCGCGCAGCACGACGCAACGCAACGTGTCGTCCGCGGACAGCTTGTCCATTTCCTGCGCCAGCGCCTGCCACATCGAGACGGTCAGCGCATTGAGCTTGTCGGGGTTGCACAACGTGACGGTGGCGATCGCACCGTCACGTTTAATCAAAATACCGCTATTCACAGGGGTTCCAAGCGAAACGATGAATTTAGGAAGCGGCACGATCCACGCCGTATCGCGTCACGCCTCACCATGTCACGCCCTATTACGTCACGCATCATCATGTCACGCTTCATCAGTGCGGCCGGTATTCTACAATGCGCCATGCGATAGGATCGCACCAGCGTTCTCCACAGGAAAAGCCCCATGACCGCAATCGATACTATCAAACGCAGCGTCGGAATCTGCATGTTCGA
>CAYYZZ010000317.1:0-3374 GCA_964476235.1 uncultured Streptomycetaceae bacterium
GTGATGTTGCCCGCCTTGATGATCTTGGCGTACTTGTCGACCTCGCGCTTGAAGTAGGCGGCAAGCTCCTCCGGCGTGCTGCCGACCGGGTCGCCGCCCTCCTTCGTGATGAAATCGCGGATATCCGGGGACTTGAGGGCCTTGACGATTTCGGCGTTCAGCCTTGCGACGATGTCCTTCGGCGTGCCGGCGGGAAAGAACATCGCGTACCAGTTGTCCGATTCGAAACCGGGATACACCGAGGCCATGGTCGGCAGATCGGGGAATCCGGGCGATTTCTTCAACGTCGTAACGGCGAGGCCGCGGACCTTACCCGACTTGACTTGCGGTTGGGCCGTGAGCGCGGTGGTGAAAACGAAGTCGGTCTCGCCGCTCATGACGGCCACTATCGCGGGCCCGCCGCCCTTGTACGGTATGTGCGCCAGGCTCGCGCCTGCCGCCTGTTTCAGCATCTCGATTGCCAGGTGGCTCGTGGTGCCGGATCCGTTCGACGCCGCGTTGAGGCCCTCCTTCCGCTGCTTGCCGAGTGCCACGAGCTCCTTGACCGATCTCGCCGGCACGCTGGGATGCACCACCAGCACGAGCGGCGTCGACGAGATCAGGCTGAGCGGCTGAAGGTCCTTCACCGGGTCAAACGCAATTTTCTTGTGGAGGCTGACATTGACCGAGAGCGACGCCGTCGTGAATAGCGCCGTGTAGCCGTCGGGCGGCGATTTTGCGACGATCTCCGCGCCGATCAGCCCGCCCGCCCCCGTGCGGGTTTCCACCACGAAAGTCTGTCCGAAGATCTCGTAGAACTTCTTGGCCAGCAGGCGCGCCTGGATGTCGGAACCACCGCCCGGTGCAAACGGCACGATGATGCGCACCGGCCTGGCCGGCCAGGACTGCGGAAAAACGCAAGTGGAAGCCAGCATCGCCGCCCCCGCCAATGCGGCCGTGCACAGACGCAATGACCCAGCGTGACTCATGGAACCCTCCTCGCTTTCCCGGCGCGATGCCGCCAGCGCCGCTTCAAGTGGGCGGTCAGTCGACGGTAATGTTGCCCGCCTTGATGATCTTGGCGTACTTGTCGACTTCGCGCTTGAAGTAAGCGGCAAGCTCTTCCGGCGTGCTGCCGACCGGGTCGCCGCCCTCCTTGATGATGAAGTCGCGGACGTCGCCGGCCTTCAACGCTTTGAGGATCTCGGCGTTCAGCTTGGCCACGACTTCTTTCGGCGTGCCGGCAGGGAAGAACATCGCGTACCAGTTGTCCGACTCGAAACCCGGGTAAATCGAGTCCATCGTCGGCAGGTCCGGAAATGCGCCTGACCGCTTGGCCGTGGTGACCGCGAGTGGACGGATCCTGCCGGACTTGACGTGGGGCTGTGCCGCCAGGGCGGTGGCAAAGGAAAAATCGGTTTCCCCGGCAAAGACCGAGGCAATTGCGGGACCGCCGCCCTTGTAGGGAATCGAGGCCACTTCCACGCCGGCGAACTGCTTCAGCATCTCGACCGACAGGTGGCTGGTGGTGCCGCTGCCGTTATGGGCGACGTTCATTGTGCCTTTCTGCTTCCTGGCGAGCGCGATCAGCTCCTTGGCGGTCTTGACCGGAACGCTCGGATGCGCCACCAGCACCAGCGGCACCGAGGAAATCCAGCTGACCGGCTGCAGGTCCTTGACCGGATCGAACGCGATCTTCTTGTAGAGGCTGACGTTGACCGCCAGCGACGCCGTCGTGAACAGAATGTTGTAGCCGTCGGCCGGCGACCTCGCGACCACTTCCGCGCCGATCAGGCCGCTCGCCCCGGTACGGTTTTCCACCACGAAGGTCTGCCCCATGCTCTCGAAGAACTTCTTGCCCAGGATGCGCCCCTGGATGTCGGTGCCGCCGCCTGGCGCGAACGGCACGACGATGCGCACCGCCTTCGCCGGGTAGCCCTGCGCCTGGACCGCACCCGCGAGCGCGAAGCCAAGCGCGCAGGCGGAAAAATACAGCAATTTTCTTCCGTTCATGGTTCTCTCCTCGTCCAGTTATTAGTGTTGCGAACCGTTGGTGAAATCAGCCCCGGTAGACCGGATCGGGCTGGGTGAAGAAGGAATGCAGTATGTGGTAGACCGTCAGGTAGTTGATCTGCTGAAAGCTCGCGTGCGAGATGCCGGCCATCACCGCGAACTGCTTGTCGGGGTTGGGCAGGCGCTTGAAGAACTCGGTCAAGTCGTCGAAGCCGGCGATGCCGTCGAACTGGCCCCGCATGATGAGGGTCGGCACATTGATCTTGCCGGGATCGACCACTGGCAGCTTGGAGCACATGTCCACGTAGGTGCCGGTGGGAACCGAGTCATCGAGCGCCAGCACCTGGTCGGCGAACGCCTCGATCACCCGGTCCTCGGCGCAGCCGGGGTGGTCGCGCGTGAAGATACTGCGCATGAACGCGCGGTCCATCGGCCGGCGCTTCATCTTGAGGAATTCGGGCAGCTTCCTGCGCCGTTCCTCCAGCGTGGGGCTGCCCTCGCCGGTCCACACGAACGCGTCCAGCGCGAGTCGCTGCACCCGCCCCGGGTGGCGTTGCGCGAACAGTGCGGCGCGCAAGGCGCCGGAGGAGATGCCGTAGGTGAGAAACTGCTTCGTTCCGCGCGTCTTGATGATGTAATCGGTCGCCGCGGCAAGATCGTCGGCGCCGTTGGCAATGTCGCAGGTGATGTCGCGGTTCTTGTCCGAGCGCCCGTAGCCCTCCATGTCCACGCACCAGGTGTCGAAGCCGCGCTCGGCGAAGTAATCCATCGCGGAGGAATGCGGCCGCCCCGGCACCTGGAGGTCGAACGTGGGCTGGGATGCCATCGAGGAGCCGTGCACGAACAAGACCGTGCCCTCATTTTGCACGGCGGGCTTGGCGGCGCGCTTTTCCCACAGGAAAAGTTTGACGTCGCCCTTTTTCGTCCAGTGCTCCTGACCGGTGATCGTCGCTGCGGCTTTCGGCTGATCCAAGATGGCCTCGTCGGTGGGTCGAAGGGAAACCGGAGTCTAGGATATAGACCGGGAGAGCGTCAATTTAGTTCGCATGATTTGCGGACGGCTCGGCCCGCCCTCTATACTACTCACCCGCATTTTCCCTTTCCCCGCCCCACCGGAACCCATCCAATGGATTTCACCATCAGCGAAGAGCAGCACGCGTTCGTGGACACGGTGCGCCGCGTCTGCCAGAAAGACTTTAAAAGTCGGGCCATCCAATATCTCGACGGCACCTGGCCGGCGGAGAACATGAAGCAGCTCGCCGGGATCGGCGTGCTCGGCATGTCGGTGCCGCAGGAGTACGGCGGCTCCGGCCTCGGCATCCTCGACACCGTGCTGGTGCTCGAGGAGATCGGCAAGGTGTGCTACGTGACCGCGATGGCGG
>CAYYZZ010000318.1:0-3374 GCA_964476235.1 uncultured Streptomycetaceae bacterium
ACCAGCAGGGCGTGCAACCGCTCCAGGCGCTGGCCCGCGTCCGTCAGTTCCAGCAGCGCCTGCTTCACGCGCGCCTCGAGCGGCAGCACCTCGGCGAGCCGGTAGCCGATCCAGGCGGCGTCATCGAGCTTGAGCGGCGCGGGAAAGCGCTCGGCCCCGACTTTATCGACGATGGCCTGCAGCACTTCCCGGCACAGCGGGTCGGCCGCATCCGTTTCGGCGTCGGGCGGTATCGGCTCGACCGTGGCCGAGATCAGGTGGTTGGGGGCGACCCGCATCTCGCGGATGCGGAAGCGCCCGCCGCCGCGCGCGACCAGGTGAAATACACCGAGTTGCGGCATGTCCCACTGCTCGATGGCGGCGAGGCAGCCGACCGGTTCCGGCACCGCAGCCGTTCCGACCTCGCGCCCTTCCCTGATCAGGCACACGCCGAACGGCCGGCTGTCGCGCAGGCACGCCTTGGTCATCTCGATATAGCGCTGCTCGAACACCTTGAGCGGCAGCATGCCGCCCGGGAACAGGACGGTTCCCAATGGAAATATATGAATCTCTTGGACGGGGTCCGGCATCACGTTTGCTGGCCGACAATGCGTGATTAGTGATTCGTGATTCGTGATTCGAGTGCGCGCTGGATTTGAAGTCGTCGATTCACGATTCACGAATCACGATTCACGCCGTTGATGAAAGCTCGCGATGCCTCAGCAGCACCTGGGTGCGGCTGCGGAAGAGGCCGGCCAGCGTCTCGACGAGATAGACCGAGCGGTGCTGGCCGCCGGTGCAGCCGACCGCGACGGTGAGATAGCTGCGGTTGTCGCGGTCGAAGGCGGGCAGCCAGTCGGCAACGAAACGCCGGATGTCCTCGAGCATCTTGCGGGTTGCCGGGTCCGAGCCGAGAAACTCGATCACCGCCCGGTCGCGCCCGGTCAGCGGGCGCAGGCGCGGGTCGTAGTTGGGGTTGGGCAGGCAGCGCGCGTCGAACACGAGGTCGGCGTTGAGCGGCAGGCCGTGCTTGAAGCCGAAGGACTCGAACAGCAGTGTGAGGCCGGCATGCGGCAGCCCGACGAAATCCTTGATCCAGCCGCGCAGGGTATTGGGGCCGAGATCGCTGGTATCCACGCGGTGCGCGAGGTCGGCGATGTCGGCCAGCAGCTCGCGCTCGCGCTCGATGCACTCGGTGAGCGTCAATTTGTCGTCCGCCAGCGGGTGGCGCCGCCGGGTCTCGGAGAAGCGCTTGATCAGTGTGTCGGTTTTGGCCTCGAGGAACAACACCCGCACGTCGTGTCCGCGCTTGCGGAAATCCGCGAGTTGCCCGGGCAGCCCGGCGAGTTCCTGGGCGCTGCGCATGTCGATGCTCAGGGCCACCCGCTCCTGCCGGCTCGCAGCCAGCAAATCCACCGTCTGCAGGAGCAGCTTCAGCGGCAGGTTGTCCACGTAGTAGTAGCCGCTGTCCTCGAGCACGTTGAGCGCCACGCTCTTGCCCGAGCCCGAGAGGCCGGTGATCAGTATGAGCTGCATTCTGCAGAAAGGCGTGATTGGTGATTCGTGATTCGTGAATCGTGCGCCCCGGTCTCAAGTCTTGCTAACAGGGTCGAATCACGACTCACGATTCACGACTCACGCTTGTTCATGCTTTCGGACTGGCGGCTGACGAATTCCTGGGTACTGTCGAAGCCGCGCAGCTGCAGGACATAATTGCGCACCGCCGCCTCGGTCAGCACCGCGAGGTTGCGGCCCGCGGCCACGGGTATCGTGACCTTGCGGATGTCCACGCCCATGATGCGCTCGGAGCCGGCGTCGAGCGGCAGCCGCTCCATGCGCGCCGCCGGCTTGCCCAGATGCACGATGAGCTTGACGTTCTTGCGGGGGCGCAGCGCCGCTTCGCCGAAGATGGAGCGGATGTTGAGCACGCCGAGGCCCCGGACCTCGAGAAAATCCCTGAGCAGGGCGGGGCAGCGCCCTTCCACCGTTTCGGGCCCGATGCGGTAGAGCTCGACCACGTCATCGGCGATCAGGCCGCTGCCGCGGCTCACCAGCTCCAGCGCGAGCTCGCTCTTGCCCACGCCCGAATCCCCGGTGATGAGCACGCCCATGCCGAGCACGTCGAGGAGCACGCCGTGGGCGGTCGTGCTCTCCGCCAGCGCCCGCGCGAGATACGGTCGCAGCATCCACATCAGTTCGACGCTCGCGACTGGCGAGCGGAGCAGCGGGGTATGTGTTGCCTCGGCAGTCGCGGCCAGCGAGGCAGGGCTCCGGGCCGTGCCGGCGATGATGAAGCAGGCGAGTTCCTTGGTGGTGACTTGGGCAAGCGCCTTGTGGCAGGCCGCCGGGTCCAGGCTTTCGAGGTAGGCGACCTCCGAGGCCCCCAGCACCTGGATCAGGTTGGGGTGAATGAAATTCAGGTGGCCGATCAGCCCCTGGGTGGAATCCTTGGTGAGCTCGCTGTTGAGTTCCTTGGCGCCGCCGTCGCGGCCGGCGATCCACTCCAGCCCGAGCTTCTCGCGGTTGTCCTCAAATAACCGGGCTATGCTGATCTGAGGCATGGGGTTGCCATTGGGTTATCAACTGGTGCAGTTCCGGCGCGCTGGGGGCCGCCAGCAGCCGCTCGCGGAATGCCTTGTCGCTGAACATCTGCGCCAGTTCGGAAAGGATCTGCAGGTGCACGTCGGTGGCGCGGTCGGGCACCAGCAGCACGAAGATCAGCCCGACCGGCTGGCCGTCCGGCGCATCGAAGGGGATGGCCTGCTTCATGCGCACCAGCGCCCCGAGCGCCTCCTTCAGGCGCTTCACCCGCCCATGCGGGATCGCAACCCCCTGGCCGAGCCCGGTGGAGCCCAGCTTCTCGCGCGCGAACAGGCTGTCGAACACCTGGCTGCGCGCGATCTGGTGGTTGTTCTCGAACAGCAGCCCGACGTGCTCGAACACGCGCTTCTTGCTGCTCACGTCGAGGTCGACGATGACGTTCGGCAGGGGCAGCAGCTTGGAGATCAGATTCATGTCGGGACCCTGGATTGACCTTGCGCTGTCGAGCCGGCGTTACTTGTCGGCCAGGTGCTTGAGCGCGGCGCCGTCGTGACGATGCCCAAGGGATTTTTCCTTGTGCTTGATGATGGTGCGGTCGAGCTTGTCCACCAGGCCGTCGATCGCCGCGTACATGTCGGTGTTCGTGCTTTCGCAGAAAATATCCTTGCCGCGCACGTGGACGCTGGCCTCGATCTTTCTCTGCAGCTTCTCGACCGTCAGGATGACGTTGACGTCGATCACGTGGTCGAAATGGTGGGTGATGCGCTGAAGCTTGCTCGAGACGTAGTCGCGGATCGCGGGCGTGATCTCGAGATGGTGTCCGGTCAGGTGCAGGTTCATGTGTGGCTCCTTAG
>CAYYZZ010000319.1:0-3370 GCA_964476235.1 uncultured Streptomycetaceae bacterium
AACTGTTCAAGGCTGCTCAACCACGTCTTAAGGTTCCTCTCGATTCACCACTCACGACTCACGACTCACGACTCACGACTCACGACTCACGAATCACGAATCACGCTGTTAAAAAGACCGTGGCATGCCCAGCACGTGCTCGCCGATGTAGGAGAGGATCAAATTCGTGGAGATCGGCGCGACCTGGTAGAGCCGCGTCTCGCGGAACTTGCGCTCGATGTCGTACTCCGCGGCAAAGCCGAAGCCGCCGTGAGTTTGCAAGCAGACGTTCGCCGCTTCCCATGACGCGTCCGCGCCGAGCAGCTTGGCCATGTTCGCTTCCGCCCCGCACGCCTTGCCCTCATCGAACAGCGCCGCGGCCTTGTAGCGCATCAGGTCGGCCGCCTGCACGTTGACGTAGGCGCGGGCAATCGGGAACTGGATGCCCTGGTTCTTGCCAATCGGCCGGTCGAACACGACGCGCTCTTTCGCGTACTTCGTCGCCCGGTCCGTGAACCAGTAGCCGTCGCCGATGCATTCGGCCGCGATCAGGATGCGCTCGGCGTTGAGCCCGTCGAGGATGTACTTGAAGCCCTTGCCCTCCTCGCCGATCAGGTTCTCCGCCGGGATCTCCAGGTGGTCGAAGAACAGCTCGTTGGTCTCGTGGTTCACCATGTTGCGGATCGGCTTGATGGTCATCCCCTTCTTCGCCGCCGCCTTCAGGTCCACGATGAAGATGGACATGCCTTCGGATTTCTTCTTCACCTCGGGTAGCGGCGTCGTGCGCGCGAGCAGTATCATGAGTTCCGAGTGCTGCACGCGCGAGGTCCACACTTTCTGCCCGTTCACCACGTAGCGGTCGCCTTTCTTCACCGCGACGGTCTTGATCTGGGTGGTGTCGGTGCCGGCCGTCGGCTCGGTGACGGCCATGGATTGGAGCCGCAGCTCGCCGCTCGCGATCTTCGGCAGGTACTGGCGCTTCTGCGCTTCCGAGCCGTGGCGCAGCACCGTCCCCATGTTGTACATCTGCCCGTGGCAGGCGCCCGAGTTGCCGCCGGAACGGTTGATCTCTTCCATGATCACGGATGCCCCGGTCAGCGTGAGGCCCGAGCCGCCGTACTGCTCCGGTATCAGGGCGGACAGCCACCCGGCCTTGGTGAGCGCCTCGACGAATGCGTCCGGGTAGCCGCGCGCCTCGTCCACCTTCTGCCAATACACGTTGTCGAACTGCTTGCACAGCGAACGCACGCCCTCGCGTATTTCGCCGTGATCGTCGCCGGGTGCGTGCTTCATTGACGTGTCGCGTGTATGCTGGAAAATACAGCTGATTATAGATGGAAACGGCCTGCGGCCGTTTCCATAATGGAGGAACCCAATGTACGTAACAGACAGCAAAAAACTGACCCTCGCCGGAGCAAAGAAGATGATGGAAACCGCCACCGCCCACGCCGAGCGGGCCGGATACGCAGTGGCGGTTTCCATAGTGGATGCCGGCGGTCATGCCGTCCTGGTCCAGCGCATGGACGGCGGGCGCTTTCACACCGTGCACTCCTCCACCACGAAAGCGGTGTGCGCGGCCTCCAACAAGCGGCCCACGACCGCCAAGGGCGCGGCGGGACAGGACCTCGATACGATGCACGCCCTCGGACTCGCGCTCGCGGCGGGGCCGGAGCGGTGGACGGCAATGGAAGGCGGCTACCCGATCCTCTTCAACGGCGAATGCGTGGGCGGCATCGGCGTCTCCGGCGCCACCTGGGACGTCGACGACCAGCTCGCGCGCGAGGCGGTCGAGTCGATTGGCGCAACTTACAAGATCGATAAGGCGTGACATGGTGAGGCGTGACGTGATACGGCGTGACATGGTAAGGCGTGACATGGTGAAGCGTGACGGGTAACTCCTACCCCCTCACCCTAACCCTCTCCCCCAACTGGGAGAGAGGGGATAACAAAAGGACGGTCGCTTCCGTACAATCCCCCTCTCCCCGTGTCACGGGGAGAGGGTTGGGGTGAGGGGAAAGTCGAATCACGACTCACGAATCACGACTCACGCTATTGATTGAATGAAGAGAGTACATATCTGTGTTACATGAGCCACTAAGAGTCGCTTGTATCGGAATGGGCTGGTGGTCGGACGTGCTGGCCGATGCGATGAAGCGCTCCGGGAAATTCGAGATTGTCTCCTGCTACACGCGCTCGGACGAGAAGCGGCAGACATTCGCGAAGAAATACGGCTGTGCCGCGGCGCCGAGCTACGAGGCGATGCTGAAGGACAAGCGCATCGAGGCGGTGATCAACACGACGCCGAACAACGTGCACCTGGAAACCACCCGTGCGGCGGCGCTAGCCGGCAAGCCCGTATTTCTCGACAAGCCCATTGCGAACACCATCGCCGACGCCAAGGCCATCACCGCAGCCTGCCGCAAGGCGGGCGTGGTGCTTGCGCTCGGCTACCAGCGGCGCAAGGAAAGCCATTTCCGCTGGGTCAGGAAGCAAATAGACGATGGGGTATTCGGGAAGCTGGTCAATGCCGAGGCCAACATCAGCCGCGACCGGCTCGGCAAAATCGACCTGAGCTCCTGGCGCTATACCGCGGAAGGCATGCCGGGCGGCGTCATGCTGCAGATCGGCATCCACTACTCGGATGTGCTCGAATACCTGATGGGACCGATCAAGGCGGTGAACGGGCGGCTCGCCCAGCTCGTGCTGCCGGGCGACAACCCTGACGTCGCGAGCCTGGTGATGGAGCACGAGAACGGCGCGCTCTCCACGCTCAACGCGAGTTATGCTTCGGCTTCCGAGTACTACTGCATGAATATTTACGGCAAGGAGGCAAGCGCCTACTACGACCTGCACCAGGGGCTGCGCTTTCTCAAGCGCGGGAGCGAGCGTTCCGAACCGGTGGCGTGCGAGAAGAACGACCCGATACGCGAGGAGCTGGAGGAATTCGCCGACGCCGTGCGCGGGAAGGGCAAGCCAGAGATGGACGGCGAGGCCTCGACCCGGTCGCTCGCCGTGCTGTGCGCGGGCATCAAGTCGGCGCGCGAGGGACGCCGCGTCGAGATCGCCGAGATACTCTCGGACCCGAATGCATAGATAATGAACCGCCAAGACGCCAAGGCCGCCAAGAACTACGAATCGAAAGTCAGAGGCGGAATTCGCAAAGACGATAAAATCGGACCTTGCCAAGTGGGCGAAGGTCATCAAGGCATCCGGCGCGAAACTGGACTGACTATTTAACTGGAGGACTCGTTGAAAGCAGCAACAAAACCCGTGACCTGGCCGCTGGAGATCTACAAGGTTTTGAAGGAAGCGGGCATCCGGCAGGTCGCTTATGTGCCCGATGCCGGCCATTCCCAGCTCATCAAGGCCTGTCATGCCGACAAGGACATCA
>CAYYZZ010000320.1:0-1283 GCA_964476235.1 uncultured Streptomycetaceae bacterium
GGTCCATCTGCGCTTCGGGCAGCGGGTAGGTGCCGCGGAACTCGACCGGGTTCTGCGTGGCAACCACGAAGAACAGGTCGTCGAGCGCGTGCGTCTTGCCTTCGACGCTCACCTGGCGCTCGGCCATCGCCTCGAGCAGCGCCGACTGCGTGCGCGGGCTCGCGCGGTTGATCTCGTCCGCGAGCAGGATCTGGGTGAAAACCGGACCGGCATGAAACTGGAACGACTGGTCGCGCGGATTGAACACCGACACCCCGAGAATGTCGGAGGGCAGCAGGTCGGGCGTGAACTGGACGCGGCGGAAATCGGCGCCGATGGTGCGCGCGAGCGCCTTGGCCATGGTGGTCTTGCCGGTGCCGGGGTTGTCCTCCAGCAGGACGTGTCCGCCGGCGAGGAACGCCGCGAGGATGTTGCGGATCGAGCCGGACTGGCCCGACATCACTTGCGCGATGTTGCCGCTGATCGCGGCGACCAGCGCGCGCGTGCCGGCAGCGCCGTGCGTGGAGGCGTCGTTCACCCCGCTGCGCTCCAGGATTTCGCCGGACGGTTGCCCGACGAAATCCTAACCGGGAACTGCCCGAATGAAAATCGGACGGCCAGAATCAGCTCCATCTCCGTTCCACGCAATGGCCTTTCAACTCCATTCTGAACGCCAAACACACCCGATGACCAGAAACGAAACTGGAATACGCAAACCTGGATTGCTACCCCATTTCAGGAAAGCGCTGTCAGCGCTTCCCTGTGTAGAACTGCGGCCAGCGCTCGAGCACGGCGGGGGAGTCGTCCTGGTAGACGTGACAGGAGTTGAGCTGGTAGGGCTTTTTCGTCACCGGCTTGCCGGCGCTGCGGGCGAGGCGCGCGCGGTTGGTGGCCTGGAACGCGGTGGTGCCGAGAGGCCCCATCAATTCGACCAGGTGCGTGCAGCCTTTCACGCCGCCGACGCGCTCGGCGATGCCCTTGCGCCAGCCGGGACCGATGGTGAGGCCGGCGAGCGCCTTGAAGTTGGGGGTGATGTTGCCGCAATTCGGGTAGGGGCCCTCGTCGGTCACCGCCTCGACCTCGTGGACTTTCAGGTCGAGGTCGATGGTGAGGCGTATCCACATGTCGTGCACCGGCTCGCCCGGGTTGCGCTCGCGCCCGCCGTGATGCCTCGTATGGGCCACGGTCTTGGTGTCGGTGAGGCGCGCCTCGATGTCCCACAGGCCGTCCTCGCGCTCGTAACCTTTGCACTCGATGGCGCGCGTGTGGATCAGCTTGCGCGGGGCGGGGGCAGGCAATGGCAT
>CAYYZZ010000320.1:1383-3364 GCA_964476235.1 uncultured Streptomycetaceae bacterium
GCGGCTTTGCGCTTCGCGGCAAGCGCGCGGGCGGCCTTCGAGTGAGTCGGGCGGCCAAGCACACCGCAGATGTATTCGCCCGCGGCGATCAGCTTGTCGATATCCACGCCGGTTTCGATGCCGAGGCCGTCGAGCAGGTAGAGCACGTCCTCGGTGGCGACGTTGCCGGTCGCGCCCTTGGCGTAGGGGCAGCCGCCCAGGCCGGCGACCGAGGAATCGAAGGTGGGCACGCCGCACTCGAGCGCGGCGTAGACGTTGGTGACGGCCTGCCCGTAGGTGTCGTGAAAATGCCCCGCGAGGCGCCCCGCGGGAATGTGCTTCATGACGGCCTCGAGGACAGCCCGCGTCTTGCCCGCCGTGCCGGTGCCGATCGTGTCGGCGACCGTGATCTCGTAGCAGCCCATCGCATCGAGTTCGCGCGCGACCCGGACCACCGCTTCGGGTTTGACCTCGCCTTCGTACGGGCAGCCGAGACAGACCGAGATGTCGCCGCGCACCTTGAGCCCTTGCGCGAGCGCCTCCCTCGCGACCTCGGCGAAGCGCGCAAGTCCCTCGGCGATCGAGCAGTTGGTGTTCTTCCGCGAGAACGACTCGGTCGCGGCGCCGAATACGACGACTTCCTCCGCCCTTGCGGCGAGCGCGGCGTCGAGACCCTTCTTGTTCGGCACCAGCACCGGGTAGGACACGCCCGGCTTGCGGCGGATCGCCGCCATCACCTGTGCGTTGTCCGCCATCTGCGGCACCCACTTGGGCGAGACGAAGGCGGTCGCCTCGATCACCTTGAGCCCGGCGTCCTGCAGCCGGTGGATCAACTCGACCTTGACCTCGGTTGAAACCGGCACGGCTTCGTTCTGCAGCCCGTCCCGGGGCCCGACTTCCACCAATTTCACTCGTTTAGGCAAGCTCATACAACCGCCAAGAGATCAGAAAAGAAAATAAAAACCCGAATCGAACCGCCAAGCGCGCCAAGACCGCCAAGAAAAACAAGACCGATGCACAAGAGACAGTACTCAGCGTGAAAGTGAAAACGGGCATCCTAACAGTTCGATCAAGACCTGTTGTCGCTACTCGTTCCAGTCCTTGGACCGGGTTTCCTTGGCGTTCTTGGCGCGCTTGGCGGTCCAATTTTATTCTTGCTCTTCTTGGCGTCCCGGCGGTTCGTTGTTTTTGTTTTATCGGACGCGGGGGTGGACCACGCGGTCTTGCGCTTCTCGAGGAAGGCGGACAGGCCTTCCTGCGCCTCTGTGGTCGTGCGGATTTCGGCGATGCGCTCCGAGACCTTCTCCATGAGCGCCTCGTCGATGCGGGCGGCGGCGACCCGGGGGATCAGCTTTTTGATCGCCACCACCGCGTTGGGGCCGCTCGAGTAGAGGTTTGCCAGCATGCGGCCGACAACAGCGTTCAGTTCCGGCTCCTCGCAGATGTCGTGGACCAGCCCGATGCGGTAAGCCTCGGCGGCGTCGAATTCCTCGCCCGAGAGCATGTAGCGGTGCGAGTAGCGCCGTCCGATCGCCCCGATCACGAACGGGCTGATCATGGCCGGGACGATGCCGAGCTTCACTTCCGAGAGGCGGAAGGTCGCGCCGCGCTCGGCGATTGCGATGTCGCACGCCGAGACCAGCCCGACGCCGCCGCCGCGCGCCGCGCCGCGCACGCAGGCGATGGTCGGCTTCTCGAGCTCGTAGAGCGTCCGCAGCATCATGGCGGTGGCGCGTGCGTTATCCAGGTTCTGCGCGCGCGAGAACTTGGCGGTCTTCTTCATGTGCTCGATGTCCGCGCCGGCGCAGAAGTTGCGCCCCGAGCCGGTGATCACGACCGCACGCACCTTGTCGTTCGACTCGAGCTTCTTCAGCGTCGCGGTCAACGCATCCACCATCTCCGGATCGAACGCGTTGTGCACTTCCGGCCGGTTCAGCATCACCGTCGCGTTGCCGTCGGCATCGATCTGGGAAAGAACTTTCTGGCTCATGGCTTTTCCGGG
>CAYYZZ010000321.1:0-3361 GCA_964476235.1 uncultured Streptomycetaceae bacterium
CCTTTCGGAAGCGCCGGTGCCGCATCGAAGGGGGCTGACGCGGAAGCGTCGGCATTTCCCTCCAAGCCGATACGCCTGCTCGTGGGTTTCCCGCCGGGAGGGGGCAATGACGCGCTCGCGCGAATCGTCGGCCCGAGGCTCGCGGACAAGCTCGGCCGCGCCGTGGTGATCGACAATCGCCCCGGCGCCGGAGGCAACCTCGCGGCCGACCTGACCGCGAAAGCGCCGCCCGACGGTTACACCCTGCTGATCGCCTCCAGCAGCCACCCCATACAGCACTTGCTCAAGAAAGGCCTGCCGTACGATCCCGCAAAGGATTTCGCCGGCGTCTCGCAGCTGGTGGTCTATCGCTCACTGCTGGTCGTTCATCCGGGATTTCCCGCCACCACTGTGAAAAGCCTGATCGCGCTGGCCAGATCGAAACCCGGACAGCTCAATTTCGCGTCCTCGGGCAATGGCACGGGCTCGCACCTGGCGGGCGAACTTTTCAGAGTGGCCGCCCAGGTGGACATGACGCACGTTCCGTACAAGGGCGGCGGCCAGGCCATGCTCGATCTGGTGGCTGGCCGGGTCGAATCGATGTTCAGCCCGCTGGTGCCGGTCCTGGCGCAAATCAAGTCCGGAAAATTGCGGGCGGTCGCCGTGACCAGCGCCACCCGTTCCCGCCTGATGCCGGATCTGCCGACGATCGGCGAGGCCGGCGTGCCGGGCTATGAGTTCGTTTCCTGGTACGGGATCCTCGCGCCCGCCCGCACGCCCCGGCCCGTGCTCGCGAAGCTGAATGCGGCGATCGGCGACGTCATGCAGACGCCCGACGTCACGGAGCGGGCGCAATCCGAGGACATGGACGTGGTGCGGCGCACCCCGCAGCAGTTCGACCAGGTCCGTGCCGCGATGGTCGTGAAATGGGAAAAGATCATCAGGCAGACGGGCATACAGGCGGACTGAAAATCATCCGGAGGCCGTTTCAAGATGAAGGTCGAAAAAATCGCGCCCGACCGCGTGCTGGTGGATATCGCCGGTTATCTGCTGGATTACCGCGTCACCAGTCCACTGGCGTTTGATACCGCCCGTTATTGCCTGATCGACAGCCTTGGTTGCGCGTTCGAGGCGCTGGACTATCGCGAGTGCGCCAAGCTGCTGGGCCCCGTGGTTCCCGGCGCGACCACGCCGCACGGTGCGCGGGTGCCGGGGACGCGCCACCAGCTCGATCCGGTCACGGCGGCGTTCAACACCAGCTGCATGGTGCGCTGGACCGACTTCAGCGACACTTTTGCCGCAGCCACGACGTGCCATCCTTCCGATGACGTAGGCGCCATCCTGTCGGCGACCGACTACCTCAGCAGGTCAAGAGCGGCCGCCGGACAGCAGCCGCTCCGGATGCGAGACGTCCTGGAAGCGATGATCCAGGCCCACGAGCTGCAGGGCGTTCTGGGAATGGGCAATGCTTTCAACGAGGCGGGCATCGACCACGTACTCATGGTCAAGGTGGCCTGTGCGGCTGTCGTCACGAAACTGCTCGGCGGCGATCGTGACCAGATCATGGCGGCGACGTCCCTAGCGTTCTTCCAGCCGGGGCTGTGCGTGCACCGCTTCGGCTCGAACACCGGCTCCCGGAAGAGCTGGGCCGGGGCGGAAGCGGCAAGCGACGCGGTGCGGCTCGCGCTCATGGCGATGAAAGGGGAGCCCGGCTATCCCGAAGTGCTGAGCCATCCGAAATGGGGCTTTTCCCGCACTTTTCTGGGCGGCAAGGAAATGAAGCTGGGCGGCGCCCCGGGGACGTTCGTCATGGAAAACGTGATATTCAAGATAGTGGCCCCGGTCGTGATCCATGCACAGTCGGCTATCGAATGCGCGCTCAAGCTGCACCCGGCCGCGCGGGGACGCCTGGGCGATATTGCCGGGATCAGGCTTACATCACACCGGCGCACGCTCAATACCATCGACAAGACAGGACCGTTGCGCAATCCCGCGGACCGCGATCACTGCCTGCAGTATGCCGTCGCCGTCGCGCTGCTCCATGGGAGACTGACCGCCGCGGATTACGAGGACGATGTCGCGGCCGACCCGCGCATCGACCGGCTGCGCGCGCTGATGACCGTGAGCGAAGACCCGGAATTCACAAAGGCCTATCTCGATCCGCGTGCGAGCGCCAATCCGAACTCGATCGAGATACGATTCAACGACGGCACCGGCGCGGGGCCGGTCACGACGCTATACCCGGTCGGGCATCCGCAACGCCGGCAGGAGGGCATACCCTTGCTGATCGCCAAGTTCGAGAAGAATCTCGCGCGACGGTTTCCGGAAGCGCGGCAGCGGGTCATCGAAACCGTGTGCCTGGACCATGAAAAGCTGACTGCGATGCCGGTGCATGAATTTACAGATATGCTGGCGGCTCACGACTGACGACGGAGACCCAGGTACAAGGTACAAGTTACAAGGTATAAAGGGCCAAGGTTGTACCTTGAACCTTGTAACTTGATCCTTGCTACTGAATTAATCATCACTCGGGTTTAATGCCGGCGTCTTTGACCACCTTCGCCCACTTCGCGGTTTCTGCGCGCAGGAAGGCCGCGAACTCCTCGGGCGTGCTGCCGACGGGGTCGGCGCCGTCGCCGGCGAAGCGGTCCCTGACGTCGGCCGTCTGCAGGGTACGCACGATGTCGCCGTGCAATCGCGCGACGATCTCGCGCGGCGCGCCGGCCGGGGCGAGCACGCCGAACCACTGCACCGCCTCGTAACCGGGCACGCCCGCTTCGGCAATCGTCGGAATTTGCGGGGCTCCGCCCGCGCGCTTCGCGCTGGTGACGCCGAGCGCGCGGAGCCGCCCGCCCTTCGCATGGGGCAGCCCGGCGAGTATGCTCGGCATCATCACCGGCACGTGGCCGGCGACGACGTCGACGATGCCCTGGCCCGAACCCTTGTACGGCACGTGGATCATCCTGAGCCCGGCCATCGAGAGGAACAGCTCCACGGACAGGTGGGGGTTGGTCCCGACGCCCGCCGAGGCGTAGTGGATCTGTCCCGGCCGGGCGCGAGCGAACGCGATCAGTTCCTTCACCGTCCGCGCCGGCAGCGACGGGTGCGTCACCAGGACGTTGGGCAGCGCTACCAGCTGCGAGACCGGCGCGAAGTCCCTGAGCGCGTCGTACGGCACTTTCCGGTACATCGCCGGGTTGATCGCGAGCGTGCTGATGCCGAGCAGCAGGGTATGGCCGTCGGGCGCCGCGCGGGCGACAACTTCCCCGCCGATCATCGTTCCCGCCCCCGCGCGGTTCTCGACGACCACCTGCTGGCCGAGCAGGTCGGAGAGCCGCGGCGCGATGATCCGCGCCGTGATATCGGCGCCGCCGCCCGGGGC
>CAYYZZ010000322.1:0-2058 GCA_964476235.1 uncultured Streptomycetaceae bacterium
ATGCCGTTTTATCGCTTTGAGAACTTCAAGTCGTACCGCTTCAACCCGCATCTCTCGACCGCGGATGGCCCGGTGATCGAGGGCGAGTACCTGTATTTCCGCATGGTCACCAAGAAAGCGGGTACCGGGGCCGAGCTGCACTACCATCCCAACGAGCTGCTGGCCTTCCCCCTGAGCGGCAAGGTGGACTGCATCGTGGGCAAGGACCGGCGCATCCTGCAGCCCGGCATGCTGGTGCATTTCCCGCCGTACGCGCGCCACGGCTTCAAGGCGACCGAGGATGGCGACCTGAAATATCTCTATATCAAGGACCGCACCTGGACGCTGATCGGCGCGGCGGCCGACGAGGCGCTGCCGGTCAAGGCGCTCACCGCGACCCAGGTGCAGAAGGACTTCAAGGCCGGCAAGTACCCGGGCAAGAAGAAGGATCCGCAGCAATCGAAAGCGATCATCGAGGGCCTGGGCAACTGCTACTACCCGATGATCGACTCGCTCCAGGCGCCGCCGGTCTCGGGGCACTGCGAGCGCTGGGTCGAAGGCACGAACATCGCGTTCGGTTTCGTGGAATCGCCGCCCGGCCACACGGAGGAAGGGGGGCGCGCCGAGCACGAGATATTCCTGTACGTGATCGCCGGCGGGCTCGATGCCCGGGTCGGGAACAAGAAACAGAAAGTGGGGGCGGGCGACGTCATCCACGTGCCGCGCGGCGCCGCGTATGGCTGGACCGTCAGGAAGGGCGGCGCGGTGCGCTACGCCGCCGTGCGCTCGACTCCGAAGCTCGAAGCCGCGATCGACAAGAACGGCGCCGCGGACAACTGGCGGGGATAAAACCTAGGTATGAGGGCGGAGGGCGGAGGGATGAGGAAAAAAGCAAAACCTGGTTTTTAGACGACCCCTCATAATTCATCCCTCATCCCTCATCCCTCATCCCTCATCCCTCGGAGTGACGCGTCACTCCGTCTTGATGCCGGCCAGCTTCACCAGCTTGCCCATCCTCTCGTAATCCTCGCGGATCAGCTTGCCGAAGTCCTCCGGCGAGCCGATGGCGGGCTCCTCCCCGAGCTCGAAGTAGAGTTTGCGCAGTTCCGCCGAGTTGAGCGCCTCGTTCATCACGCGGTTGAATTTCAGGACGACTGCACGTGGCGTCCCGCGCGGCGCGATCACGCCGTTCCAGCCGTAGAAGCGGAACCCCGGCACGCCGCTCTCGGCGATGGTCGGCAGATCCGGTATGACCGACGAGCGCTTGTCGCCGCCGGTCGCCAGGCATCGTACGCGGCCAGAGCGGACGTGGGGCATCGCCGCGCTGAGCGGCGCCACCACGAAGGCCACTTCTCCCTGCGCCAGGGCGGCTATGTTCGCCGCGCCCTTGTACGGCACGTGGTTGGCTGAGATGCCGGCCTGCGTCGTGAACAAGATGCCGCCCAGGTGGCTCGTCGAGCCGACGCCGGCGGAGCCCATGTTGAGCTGCCCGGGCTTCGCCTTTGCTGCTTCGACAAAGTCCCGCACCGTTTTTGCGGGGAAGTTGCTGTTGACGCAGATCGCAGTCGTGGCCAGAACGAAATATCCTACCGGCACGAAATCGCGCAGCGGGTCATAGGCCATCTTGCGGTAGATATGCGGCGTGATCGCCAGCATGGAGGCGGCGACGCCGACCAGGGTATAGCCGTCGGGCGCGGCGCGGGAGGCGATTTCCATGCCCAGCGTGCCGCCGGCGCCCGGCCGGTTGTCCACGACCAGCTGTTTTCCGAGCCGGTCGGACGTATGCATGAAAGCAATGCGCCCCAGCAGATCGGTGGTGCTGCCCGGCCCCTGTGGAATGATCATGCGCACCGGCCGCACTGGATATTGCTGTGCGGCGGCGGGCGCGGCGCACGCTGCCAGAGCGCCGCACAGCAATATCAATGATGAATGATGAACCCCGTTAGAGGCGGACATGAGAGCTCGCGAATTACTGGGTCGAATCGCGTCCACCTCTAACGGGGTGAATGATGAATGGCGAACCATTTTCGAATCCAATTGTTGTCGAATATCACGCGGCTTCACGCCAGAGCGATAATA
>CAYYZZ010000322.1:2158-3360 GCA_964476235.1 uncultured Streptomycetaceae bacterium
GAAAGACCATGACTGAGATCATACAGAAGCCGCGTGTCCAGTACGTTTACGATTTCGCCGCGCTCGACAATATCCCCGAGGGGCCGACCAGCGCCCAGGTCGCGGCGAGGCGGCTGTTGTCCGGCCCGTCGCTGAAGACCGGCAAGTCGTCCACGGTCGGCGCGGTTCTCACCGGCGAACGCATCATCTTGACGCTGGGTACCCAGGCCCGCGGCTCGGGCGCCAAGCCCCATACGCATCCCAACGAGCAGTTCAACTACATCGTGCAGGGAACGATGGTGAATGAAATCGAGGGCGAGCTGGTGTTCGCGGGCCCGGGGACGCTCCTGCATACGCCGACGCTCGCCGTGCATACCGGACTCGCTTGCCCGGACGAGGACCTGATATTCCTGGCGCTGAAGGATACGCGCCACGGCATCGTCGGCCCTCCCGTCGACGGCCAATACACCGGCCCGAACTATCTCCCCGGCTTCGGCACCCGTTCGGACGAGCCCATGAAGTCAACGGCCCAGATGCTCGCCGAAGCCGGGCGCGACCCGGCCGGGGAAAAAACGCGTTACGTCTACGATTTCGGCAACCTGGCGGAAAAGCCGGGCCGGATCTCCAGGGAGGTAATGCCGGCGGGATCGCTGCCGTGGTCGGGCGCGACCGGCACGATCGTTACGGGCGAGCTGCTGCACATCGCAGTGTTGCGCTATCCGCGTGCGGGTGTGCTGAAAGTGAACGCGAGCCCGGCGGAGCGATTTGTGTTCGTGGCTGCCGGGGCGCTCCGCGGCGAAATCGACGGCCAGCCTGTGACGATAGGGCCGCGCTCCATCGCCCACGTGCCCTCCGGCGTCCGGCACGGCTTTGCCGCGACGGGCGACGGCGATGCGCTGGTGGTGATCGCGCAGGACAATCGTTTTGAATTCGAGGCATGATCCACATGCCGGCGAAGGTGGAGCACTGCACGATTGCGAGCGCCGATGGCGACGTGCTGTTCTTCGTGGTCAAGGACACCAGCCACGGCATGGCCGGGCCGCCGGTGGACGGCATCGAGGACGGTCCGCGCTTTCTCCCCGGCTTCCGCCCCGGGAGATGATGCGTGATAAGGGATAGGGGATAGGGGATGGGAGAGACAACAGCACCGCTGCGCGGGAATCCTTATCCCTTATCCCTTATCCCGACCTACGGCTTGACGCGGTGAAAGGCCCATGGGATTT
>CAYYZZ010000323.1:0-3351 GCA_964476235.1 uncultured Streptomycetaceae bacterium
GGATACGGGAGCCGCGGCTCCCGTGCCCTAATCGCCGGTTTAACTCCGCGCGTTCGAGTGGGACGTAGGGCCTGCGCCCCTCAACGCGCGGCCGACGATAACATCCTCCCCTGTTGCGCGTTGAGCAGCGGCTTCTTCGTCTGCTCGAACGCGCATAGCCGGACCGGCTGGGCGCCACCGTCCCAGTCCGAACTCCGGCAGTCAATAGTTGACTGAATTACTAGGTTATCGTAAGCTGCGCACCCTTATCATTGATTTGTAAACGATGTTTACCAGACTGAAAGAAGAAATCGCGGTGGTTTTCGACCGCGATCCCGCGGCCCGGAATACCTGGGAGGTCGTCACCTGCTATCCCGGGTTCCACGCCATGCTGTTCCACCGACTGGCGCACTCTCTGTGGAATGCGGGATTGAAGTGGCTGGCGCGGCTGACTTCCCATCTGTCGCGCTGGCTCACCGGCATTGAGATCCATCCCGGCGCCACGATCGGCCGGCGCTTCTTCATCGATCACGGCATGGGCGTGGTGATCGGCGAGACCGCCGAGATCGGGGACGACTGCACGCTCTATCACGGCGTCACGCTCGGCGGTACCTCGTGGAACAAGGGCAAGCGCCATCCCACGCTCGGCCAGGGCGTCGTGGTGGGCGCGGGCGCGAAGATCCTCGGGCCGATCACGATCGGCGCAGGCGCGCGCATCGGCTCCAACGCGGTCGTGGTCAAGGACGTGCCGCCGGGAGCGACCGCGATCGGCATCCCGGCGCGCATCATCGAAGCGGAGGCAGCCCAGAACGGGCGCTTCGCCGCCTACGCGGTGGTGAAGGACCTCAACGACCCGATGGCCAAGGTGGTGCACGAGCTGATCGGCCACTGCGCCGATACGGACAAGCGCATCGAGTTCATCCTCGCGGAGCTGAAGCGCCTGGGTTGCAAAACCGACGAAAGCGAGGCCCACAAGCTGGATGCGAACTCGCTCAATAAAATGGTTGACTAATTTGCTCGGGATAGCTATAGTTGACTAAATAAGTAGTGTATTTATTGTATTATATATCATTGATTTATTGAGACTTTATGAGGTAGCCCATGAGACTGACGACTAAAGGGCGGTTTGCGGTTACCGCGATGATAGATATCGCAATGCAACACGGCAGCGGGCCGGTGACGCTCGCCGAGATCAGCGGGCGGCGGAAGATCTCGCTGTCTTACCTCGAGCAGCTGTTCGGCAAGCTGCGCCGCCACGGCCTGGTGGAAAGCGTGCGCGGCCCCGGCGGCGGCTACTTGCTCGCCAAGGACATGGGCGCAGTCACGGTGGCGGACATCATACTCGCGGTGGACGAGCCGATTGATGCCACGCTGTGCGGCGGCAAGGAGAACTGCGACGACGACAAAAAGTGCCTCACCCATGACCTGTGGGCCGCGCTCAACGAGCGGATTTTCGATTATCTCGGCGGCGTGACCCTGCGCCAACTGGTGGAAAGCCAGAAGGCCAAGGATGCGGCGCAACAGTCCGGCGTCGCGCAGATGCACGACATGCGCGACACGGCCAAGCGCACCACGACGGTATCGGCGTAACGCATCCCGCATCCCGCATCCCGCATCTCGTATCGCGCATCACGGATCCGATGGAACCGGTCTATTTCGATCACAACGCGACCACGCCACTCGACGACCGGGTGCTCGAGGCGATGCTGCCGTACCTGCATGGCCGCTACGGCAACGCGTCGAGCCGGCACGAGCTGGGCACGGTCGCGCGCAGGGCGGTGGATATCGCGCGGGAACAAGTCGCCGCGCTCGTCAACACGCAGCCCTCGCAGGTGATCTTTGTATCCGGCGGCACCGAGGCGAACAACCTGTTTATCAAGGGGGCGGCGGGCTACTTGAAGCCGACGCAGATCGCCGTGAGCGCGATCGAGCACCCCTGCGTGGCGAAGCCCGCGCAGGAGCTGGCCCGCCAGGGCTGGAAGCTCCGCAAGCTGGCCGTGAGCCGGGACGGCGCGGTCGATATCGCGGACGTGGACCAGGCGCTCAAGGAACCGACCGGCATCGTATCGGTGATGCTCGCGAACAACGAGACCGGGGTGATCCAGGATGTCGCTGCCGTGGCACAGCGCGCGCGCGCGGCGAGGGCGTGGATGCACACCGACGCGGTTCAGGCGCTGGGCAAGATACCCGTGGATTTCGCGGCGCTCGGCGTGCACGCGATGACGATCTCGGCGCACAAGATTTACGGGCCCAAGGGCGCGGCGGCGCTCGTCATGGACAAGCGGCTGCAGATGAAACCCATCATTCACGGCGGCGGCCACGAGCAGGGGTTGCGTTCCGGCACCGAGAACGTTCCCGCGATCGTCGGTTTCGGCGCGGCGTGTGCACTCGCGGAGGGGCGGATGCGTGAGTTCGCGCCGCGGCTGGAAGCGATGCGGGCGCAATTCGAGCAGGGGCTCGGCGGGTTGGGAGCAGTCATCTTCGGTGGGCGCGCCCCGCGCATACCCAATACGACGTACTTTGCGTTCAAGGGCATCCTGGGTGAAACGCTGGTGATCGAACTCGACAGGGCCGGATATGCGGTGGCCCCCGGCGCTGCGTGCTCGAGCGCGAACCCCGAGCCCTCGGCGACGCTGCTCGCGATGGGCGTGGACCCGGAACTCGCGCTCGGCGCGGTGCGTTTCTCGCTCGGGGCGGGTAATTCCATGCCGCAGATAGACGAATTCCTGAAAGCTCTCAAGAGCGCCGTTACGCGCTTGAAGAGCCTGACCGCGATGGCTGTCTAGCGCCGACGGCTCGGACCCTTGAACCTTGAACCTTGAACCTTGAACCTTGAACGTGGAGTCGATATGAAGATAGAACTGACTGAAAGCGCGGCGAAGCAGATCCAGAAGCAGATTGCGAGCCGCGGCAAGGGCATAGGGCTTCGCGTGGGAGTGAAGGACGCGGGCTGCTCGGGCTTTGCCTACATCTACGACTACGCGGATGAGGTACGGGCGAGCGACCAACTGTTCGAGGCGCACGACGCGAAGCTGGTGGTGGACGCGAAGAGCCTGGAAACCCTCGACGGCTCCACCCTGGATTTCGTGAAGGAGGGGTTGAAGCAGGTGTTCAAGTTCACCAACCCCAACGTGGACGCGACCTGCGGCTGCGGCGAGTCCTTTAGCGTCAAAGAAAAGGCATGAACCGGCAGTTAGCGCTTGGCTCTTAGCGGTTAGCCAATAGCTAATGGCCAATAGCTGACAGCTGGCGGAGCGAATGAAATGAGCTCAGTACTTGAAAACCTGGTCAACCAGCCCTACCAGCACGGGTTCGTGACCGACATCGAGTCGGACACCGCGCCGAAGGGGTTGAACGAGGACACCATCCGGT
>CAYYZZ010000324.1:0-3347 GCA_964476235.1 uncultured Streptomycetaceae bacterium
CGAGCGTTTCGGCAAACAGCCTTCCGATTACGCCCGCCGTGTGCAACGCCAGCGCCAGCGTTCCAGCGAAAGGCCCGAGCCCGGCCGCCATCACCATCAGCGCCGCCCACACCAGTTCGGGAATCGAACGCAGAAAATTGAGCGCAAGGCGCGCGACGGCGCGCGGCACCGCGCCGAAGCGCCCCGCAGCGGGCAGGGCCAGCAGCAAACCAAGGATTGCAGCGAGCAGCGTGCTGATCGCGGAAATCGCGACCGTCTCAAGCGTGCCCTGCCCGACACGCAGCACATAATCACCCGAGAGGTCCGGCGGAAAGAACGAGACCGCGTATTTCCCCATCTGTGCGAGCGCTTCCGTGGTGAACAACTGGCCCAGATCGAGCGCGAGATAAGAGAAGCTGGCCCATGTCAGGGCGAGAAGCACCGCAACGGTGAGCCAATGCACGAGCCTCATGCCACCAGCTTCCTCAGAAAAGCGCTCACTGCGTCGGCGAGCACGACGAGCAGGAAGAACACGAGCAGGATCGTGCTGACCTCCCCGCCGTCCAGCATGCGCATGGAAAGCTCCATCTGCTGCCCGAGCCCGCCCGCGCCGACGAAACCCATGATCACCGAAGCGCGTACCGCGCATTCCCAGCGATAGACGGTGTACGACACCAGTTCGGGCAGGGCCACCGGCCACATGCCGTAAAAGAACGCCCCGAGGCGCCCACTCCCCGCTTCCAGCAGAGCTGTCGCCGGACGCGTGTCATTCGATTCGAGGACCTCCGAATAGACCTTGCCCAGCATTCCGCCGTAGGTCACGCCGATCGCCAGCACCCCGGCCGCGGGGCCAAGCCCGACCGCGCGCACGAACAGCAGCGCCCAGACGATCTCAGGAATGCTGCGGAAAAACATCAGGATGAATCGTGCTGGCAGACGCACCGCCCGACCCAGCGCGGCGCCGGGACCGGGACCGATGCGCGAGACCGACAAACTACGCGTGACCATCAGCGCAAGCGGGCACCCGATCAGCATCGCTAGCGCCATGCCGGCGGTGGCGATCGCGAGCGTCTCGAGAGTGGACTTCGCGATCAGCCGCAGGAATTCGGCGGACGTCTGGAGGGGAAAGAACGTCCCGATGAACTTGCCCATCGTTTCGCGGCTACGCGCATCGAAGAGCGCCACCGGATCGAATTCGGTGAGCTGGAAGCCTGGCCACAGCAGCAAGAGGATGAGCGCCGTGAGGCTTAGCCGCGGCAACGCGGCAGGGTCCCGCAGAGTGATATTCATAGGTCCTGGCTGTCAGCTATCAGCCGTCAACTCAAGCCTCGATTCAAGCTGAATGCTGGAAGCGGCCTGCTGAACGCTCATCACAAGTACATCGGCTTGCGACGCACGCCGGCAGGCACGACCGCGAGCGGCCGGTTGTCCTGGGTCGGCACCTGTGCCGTTTCGGATGCGTAGAGTTCCCTCAGCATCACGTCCGACACTCGCACGGGCGGCAGATCGAATTGGATCTCGCCCGCCTTGACGCCGATAACCCGCGGAAACCAGTGCAGCGCGAGATCCACCGCGTGCAGGCTGGCGATCAAAGTCACACCCCGCTCGATGGCCTCCCGGTTGAGTTCGCCAATGACACGGTCCGAGAGCGCCGGGTCCACCGCCGATACCGGCTCGTCGGTGAGGATCAGGTCCGGCTGCTGGTAGAGGATGCGCGCGACCCCTACCCGTTGCAGCTGTCCGCCCGAGAGTTCCCCGCAGCGCTCGAACAGCTTGTCGGCGATCTCCACGCGCGCGAGCACGGTCTCCGCCCCGGCAATGTCCACTGGATAAAAGAGCGAAGCGAGGCCCTTCCACGCAGGCCAGCGGCCAAGCCGCCCCGCGAGGACGGCGGTCACCACGCGCTGACGCGGCGGAATCGGCGGCGCTTGATGAACCATGCCGACGCAGCCTCTCAGGCGACGCAGCGCCAGACGGTCGAGCGACCAGGGATCGGCGCCGAAGATTTTCAACGAGCCGGAAGAGGGGCGCAGCGCGGTCGCCAGCAGGCGCAACAGCGTGGTCTTGCCGGCTCCGGAAGGTCCGATGATCGCAACGCGCTCACCGCCGCCGATTTCGCAACTCACGCCGTTGATGGCGCGAAATCCATTCGGAAATTCGAGGTTGACCTGTGAGAGACTGACGCTCATTTCATCTGTGCCGGGTCGGATAAGCGCTCTACTTCAGGAGACCGGCCGAGCGCGCCGCAGCCTCGATGCCCTTGTAATTCTCCGGCCTGGTGGCGATGAACCGGCTTGCCCGTTGCAGGTCGAGCAGTTCCTTGTCGGCGGGATTCTTGGGGTCGAGCTTGAGGAAGGCAGCGGTCAGCTTCTTGATCAGAGCCGGATCCAGGTCACCCCGCACGGTCCAGTTGTAGTCGTAGTACGGCGGTGTCGTCCAGATTACGTTCACCTTCCTGGTGTTGACCTTTTTCTCCAGGACAAGCTTGTCCCACACCGATGCGTTGAGGACGCCTGCATCAACCTTGCCGGACTCCACCTGAAGCGCTGTCGCGTCATGCGCGCCGGAGTACGCAACGCGCTTGAAATCCTTATCGGGATTGATCTTGTTCTCGAGCAGGAAAAAGCGCGGCATGAGATGACCGGAGGTCGAGGATACCGACCCGAACGTGAAATTCTTGCCTTTAAGATCGGCGAGGCTTTTGATGCCGCTCGCGGTACTGGCGATGAACTTGCTGGTAAATTTCTCGTCCTCCGCGCGCTGCGCGATCGGGATTGCGTTGCCCGTCCGAAGGCGCGCCTGCACGAAAGTAAATCCACCCAGCCAGGCGAGATCGATCTTCCGGGCCGCCAGTCCCTCCACCACCGCTGCGTAGTCGGTGACCGGGGTGTATTCAACTTTCACCCCGGCTTCTTTTTCGAGATAGGTTGCAACCTTGGAAAATTTTCTCTGCAGCTCGGTCGGATTCTCATCCGGAATCGCCGAGATACGCAAAACACCCTGAGCGGCCACCGTTGCCGACAGAAAGGCACCACACAGCAACACTACAGCCCGCATGAACATATTTGCTCTTTCGAGGTTCCGGAAACCGATATTGACAGGGAATTCGTACGGCGGGAAGAAGCGAGGTGGGCATTGCTCAGGAAGGCCAAATTACTCTTCCAGCACGTGCCGCACAAGATGGAACGTGCTGGATTTGAATCAGCGCAGGAAACGCGCCGCTTCCTTACGATGTACGGCAACCTTGCGCTCAACCCGAGCACAAAAGCCGATGCGGGACTTAGCCTACTTTCTGAGCTTGCCCCAGAGCTCGTCCAGCCGCGCGTAACGGCCGCAGCCGGTAACGTAGAACTTGTAGCGCACCGGGT
>CAYYZZ010000325.1:0-3347 GCA_964476235.1 uncultured Streptomycetaceae bacterium
CTGTGGTTGCTGTTCTCGTCGAGCTTTCTTGCCGCGACGCTGCTGCCGGGCGGCTCCGAGGCGGTTCTGTTCGGCGTGCTGAAGCTCCATCCGGAGCAGGTCTGGCCTGCCCTGGGCGTCGCCACCCTCGGTAATACGTTGGGCGGGCTGTCTTCTTATCTGATCGGCCGCCTCCTCCCGCAGAAGAAGGACCTGCCCGGCTTGCCGGCCATGCGGAAGTACGGCACCCCGGCGCTGCTGCTGTCGTGGGTCCCGATACTCGGCGACCCCATTTGCGTTGCGGCGGGCTGGTTGAGACTCAACCCGTGGCTTTCCACGCTCTTCATCGCGCTCGGCAAGTTCGCGCGCTACGTCGCGATCGCCGCATTCGCAGCGTAGGGACCACACCCAACGCGTGTTGCTATGACGGCGGCGGCGCTGAGATAATCGCACACCCCCACGCGAGGAGCAGGAATGCCTGCCGATGCCCCAACCGCCGCCGGCGGCCAAGAACAACTTCCATTCTCCAAGTTCCCGGTTTTGACTTCAAGCCTTGAACTTTGAACCTGGAACCTTGAACCCGGAACGCGAAAGCTTCTTCTCACCGGACTACCTCACCGCCCGCAGCCGCTTCCGGGATGCGGCGCGCGCCGCGGGGGCGGCGCTCGATGCGCTGGCCATCGAGGCGCACGGGCCCCGGCAGGAACAGCTGACCATCGATATCGCCCGCTTCGGCGCGCGCGATGCGCGCAGCGTACTGCTGCACACCAGCGGGCTGCATGGGGTGGAAGCTTTCGCCGGTTCCGCGGTACAGCTCGCCGCACTCGAACACGTGCCTACGCCGCCCGCCGGCTGCGCGCTGGTGCTGGCGCACGTGCTCAATCCCTACGGCATGGCTTGGTTGCGGCGCGCGAACGAGCACAACGTCGATCTCAACCGGAATTTCCTGCGGCGGGACGAGCGCTGGAAGGGCGCGCCCGTTCTTTACCCCCGCCTCGACCCGCTGCTCAATCCGTCCACCCCGCCGGGCCCGGACGGGTTCCGGCTGCGGCTCGCCCTGCTTGCGTTGCGCCACGGCCTGCGGGCGCCGAGGCAGGCGATCGCGGAAGGCCAGTACGAATTTCCGCGGGGATTGTTCTACGGCGGGAAGACACTGGAAGCGGGGCCCCGGCTGTACCTCGACTGGCTGCGTCGCAACCTGCCGCAGGCCGCGTACCTGTTCGCACTCGATCTGCATACCGGGCTGGGCCGCCGGGGTGAAGAAACGCTGATCCTGGAGCCCGGCACCAACACGACGCCGACGCCCGCGCTCGAGCATGCGCTCGGCAGGCGGATGGCGGATCCGGCTTCAGGGCAAGCGGTATACCGGATCCGCGGCGGCATGGGCGGAGCTCTGCCGCAAACGCTGCCTGGCGCGCGCATCGACTTCGTCCTGCAGGAAATCGGCACCTCCCCGGCGCTCACCGTGCTGCATGCCCTGCGCGAGGAGAACCGCCTGCACCATCACGGCGAAGCCAATCTCACTCACCCCGCCATCACGCACTCCGCCAAGCTGGCGCTCTGTGAAGCGCTCAACCCTGCGTCCATGGACTGGCGCCGCCGCGCTGTCAGTCACGGCCTGTCCCTGCTGCACGCGGTGGCAGCATGGACGTTTCTAACCCCAAGGGCGTGAATCGTGGGTCGTGAATCGTGATTCGAGGAAATCCTCGAAGTGATGCTGGAGTGGTCCCGGTCGCGACTCACGACGAAAGCGTCACGAATCACGCTTTTCGCGCATAATCGATTCACGAATCACCAATCACGAATCACGAATCACGAATCACGAATCACTACAGTATGAAATGCGAACTGTGCGAAAGCGACGGCGGCGCGCTGATCTGGCGCAGCGATGATTGCCGCGTGGTCCGGGTGGACGAGCGCGGCTACCCGGGCTTCTGCCGCGCGATCTGGAACGCCCATGTCAGCGAAATGACCGACCTCACTGAAGCCGAGCGCGCCCGCTTCATGCGTGTCGTGTTCACGGTGGAAGCGGCGTTGCGCGAGCTGCTGCGGCCCGACAAGATCAATCTCGCGAGCCTGGGTAACGTCACGCCCCACCTGCATTGGCACGTGATCCCGCGCTTCCGCGACGACCCTCACTTTCCGAACCCGATCTGGGGGGCGCAGGTCCGGCACCCGGATGCGCCGGCGCGGGCGCGCGCTGACATTGTGAAAGCACTTGCCGAAAAGCTGTCCAGACTCTAAGCTGGTACCGGAACGGGAGAGAAACGTGATTTATTTCCGGGGGTTCGCGGCGTTTTTTGAGACTTGGGTGCATTAGTTCACATACCTTGTTGTTGCGGCTGGGCTAGTCTGCAGATGGAGCGGTGCACTGTTCGCCGTCAGCCGCGACCGCCCATTAGAAGGTGGCGCGACAGCGGCAAGATCACGCCGGGCCTGGCCATCGTCTCCGGGGGAACACATACTTCAGGCCCGAGCGTGCGAACCTTCATGGAATCCTGAGATGAACACTCAACCGCTCGCCTCATCGTCATCACCTTTACAGTTCACCGACAGCACCGGCTGCAAGCGCTGGATCGAGCAGCTCACGCTCACCAACGTCCAGCTGACGCAACAGGTTCTCACGGGACAGCTCGCCAGCCTCGGCGCGGCGCAACTGCCGCCGCTCGAGCGCCTGAAAATCCTCGAGACGCTGCGGGAGCCGGTGCACTTCGTGCAGGGCGAATTGGCCAAGCGCTATGCCGGCAAGCCGCTGCCGCTCGAGCCCAACGAGGCGGTGGTGTGGAACAACGTCATCGCGCTGTGGCAGGAGTTGAGCCACAACTACCAGCAATGCCTCAAGGCCTATCGCGAGGGCGATCTTGCGATCGCGCCGCATGCCGCGCTCATCACCATGCGCTGCCTGCGCCTGCTGGGCTCGACCCTGCTCGACTACTACCGCACCTACCGGCAGCCGCCGGGGGCCATCTGGCGCGCGCTGCACGAGCTCTATGCATTCGGCGAGAGCCACGGCTTCGCGCGCATCCGCGTCCAGGACAGCTTCTCGAAGCGCGACCCCGACTCGAGCTGCGCCGAGAGCTACGCGCAGGTGCTGCTCGCCCACCTGGCCAACCCGTTCGCGCTGTCGGCACGGCAGATGGCTTTCGTCGCGCGCTGGCTCGAGCACTGGGCGACCCTGGTCGGGCTCGCCACGCAGCCGTTGCCGACCGGACCGATCCCTTCGCTCACCGTCGATCTCACCAGCTCGGGAGGGGTGGTATTCGGGAGCGGGCTCGAGCCGCAGCCGCACCTGCGCTATCTCGACCTCGAACCGTTGTCGAAAACGCTGCGCCAGACCATCAACCTGTTGAAGCAGGGCCAGACGCCGG
>CAYYZZ010000326.1:0-3328 GCA_964476235.1 uncultured Streptomycetaceae bacterium
AGATGCCCTCGACCGCGCGCACCACGCCGCGCGTGGTCACGAAATGGACGTGCAGATCCTCGACTTCGAGCAGCCAGGGGCTTTGCGCGGGCGCAGGCGCGGCGGCTCCGCGCAGGGCAGTAGGTTGGTCCATCCTCCGGGAAAACCGTTTTTTAGTAGTGGGCTCAGGCTATTGACCACGATATGGATTGTCAAGCGCCGCGATCAAGAAAAGCATGATGAGTGATGGGCGATGAGGAGTGAGTAAGCCGGGATTGATAGACTCAGTCTAACCACCGTTTTCCCGCCGTCATTTGAAATTACGGTGCAGAAGCCCAATACTACAACTACAGTCCTCAGCTCGAACCGGTCTCAATATTCATGCAAATTTTCCGAAGGAAAACCGATGAAACTCTACTATTACCCCGGCGCCTGTTCCCTGGCGGTCCATATCGTGCTGCGCGAACTGAAGTACAAGTTCGACCTCGACAAGGTCGATCTCGTGGCGAAGAAAACCGAGAGCGGCGAGGACTTTACCTTGGTGAATCCTAAGGGTTACGTGCCGGCACTCCGTCTCGACGACGGTACGGTGCTGACCGAGTCCGCCATCATCTGCCAGTACCTCGCCGACCAGAAGCCGCGGCGCGCCCTGGCGCCCAAGCTCCGCACTCCCGAGCGCTACCGGCTGATGGAATGGATGAACTTCACCGCGTCCGAGATCCACAAGTCGCTCGGCGCATTTTTCAATCCGAAGATGACGCCGGACTGGCGCGAAGCGCAGCTCGAGTACCTGGGCCGGCGCTTCGACTATCTGGACAAGGCCCTCGGCGCCAACCAGTACCTGATAGGCGAGTTCGGCATCGCGGACGCCTATCTCTTCACGGTGCTCAACTGGACGAACTTCCACAAGATCGACTTGTCGAACTGGCCGAACATCAGGGCGTTCATGGCGCGCGTCGCCGAGCGCAATACCGTCAAGAAGGCGATGAAGGCCGAAGGCCTCACGAAGTGATCAAGCCCAACGGTTCAAGTTACAAGGTTCAAGGTTCAAGTTTTCGGGTGGGTTTGAAGTTCCTTGCCCCTTGTATCTTGGGCCTTGTTCCTCGAGCCTCGTCACTCGTCACCTAATTGAAATGAAAATGCCAACCACCCCGCAGATCATCGGCTTGCTGCTCGCCGCCGGCGTGGTGGCACTGCTGCTCGTTTCCCGCGGCGCCGGCGCGGACTGGCGCACGGCCAGCCGCGAGCCGGTCGGGCTCGCGCCCGACCCGGCGGCAACGCCGGAGGCTGTCGTCCAGGTCTACGCCGCCCGGGCCTGGGGCTGGCGCGGTTACTTTGGCGTGCACACCTGGATCGCGGCGAAGCCCGCCAGCGCGGGGAGCTACACCGTCTACGAAGTGATCGGCTGGCGTCTGCGCTACGGCGACTCGGCGGTCGTGGTCCGCAACCGCGTGCCCGACGAGCGCTGGTTCGGAAACGCGCCCGAACTGCTGGCGGACAAGCGCGGGCCCGGTGCGGGCGCGCTGATCGAGCGCATCGACCGCGCCGCACGCGACTATCCCTACGCCGGGGAATACACGATGTGGCCGGGCCCGAACTCCAACACCTTCACCGCCTGGGTCGCCCGCGCGGTGCCGGAACTGGAGGTGGACCTGCCGCCGACCGCGATCGGCAAGGACTTCAACGGCGGCCGGCTGGTCGGGCCGGCGCCGAGCGGCAGCGGCCTGCAGTTATCGCTGTTCGGCCTGCTCGGCGTGACCGCGAGCGGCGTGGAGGGCGTCGAGATCAACCTGCTCGGGCTCACCTTCGGCGTGAACCCCTTCGACCCCGCGCTCAAGCTGCCGCTGGTCGGGCGCCTCGGCCCCGCCCGCTAGCGCGGCGGGAAAGCGTGACGATTACGGGTGACGGCAGACGTCGTCCCCGCGAAGGCGGGGATCCAGTCAACTACTGATAACACTAGATTCCCGCCTTCGCGGGAATGACGGGTGACGAGATACAGGTGACTGATAAGTTGGCAGTTGGCAGCCGTCAGCCATCAGTTGACAGCCGTCAGCCGTCAGTTGTCAGCAACTGCAAACTGCAAACTGAGAGCTGCAAACTTTCTGCTGCCCACTGCAAACTGCAAACTTTTCATCCCTCATCCCTTGTCCCGACGTGCTGCATCACGTCGGGCGTTCGCCGGCTCACCCTCACCCCCGCCCCTCTCCCTGCAGGAGGGCGAGGGGAGGTTCGAGATGCGCTTTTCGTCAGGGAAAAGCGCATGAAAAAAGGATGGAAACCCCGGCTCACTCCTTTCCGCGCTGACATCAGTCAGCGCGAATGCCGTGCTCTTTCACTACCTTCCCCCAGCGCGCGATCTCCGAGACGAGGAATTCCTGCAGCGCGTCGGGAGTGGAGACGACGAGGTCCATGCCGAGCGTCTCGGCAAGCTGCTTGCGCACGTCCGGCAGGTTGAACACCTTCACCAGCTCGGCGTGGAACTTACTGATGACCGGCTTCGGCGTTCCGGCCGGCGCGAAGATGCCCCACCAGGCGAGCGCCGAGAAGCCGGGGAAACCCTGCTCCGCGAGAGACGGCACGTCGGGCAGCGCGCTCGAGCGCTTGTCGCCAGTGACGGCGATGGCGCGCAGCTTCCCGCCCTTCACGTGCGGCGTGAGCAGCGCCACCGTGCCGATGGCGAGATCGACGTTGCCGCCCAGCGCGTCCACCGTCATCGGCCCGCCGCCCTTGTACGGCACGTGCACGATCTTGAAGCCGCCCGTCTGCTGCACGAGCGTCAGCGTCAGGTGCCCGAGGCTGCCGCTGCCGATCGAGCCGTAGGTCACCGAATCCGGCTTCGCCTTCGCCGCCTTGATCACGTCGCTGAAGCTCTTGTAGGGCTTGGCGGCGTTGGTCACGATGGCGTTCGCCGAGGTCGCGATCAGCATCACCGGCGCAAGGTCCTTCACCGTGTCGAACGGCAGGTTCCGGATCAGCGTCGGGTTGACCGCGTGCGTATCGAACACGAACAGGAAAGTGTGGCCGTCCGGGTTGGACTTGGCGGCGATACCCGCCCCGACCGAGCCCGAGGCGCCGGGGCGATTGTCCACGATGAACTGCTGGCCCAGCACCGGCGTGAGCTTGCTTCCCACCAGCCGCGCCAGCGGGTCGGTCGTGCCCCCCGGCGGGAACGGCACGATGAACCTGACCGGCTTGGTCGGCCAGTCCGTCTTCTGAGCGAGCACCGGTAACGCCGCCAGCGCGGCAAATAAAAGAACGGTGCCCACTGCGGCGATCCGGCGCCTACCTTCATCCCTCATCTCTTTGCCTTCATCCTTCATGGGTGCCCCTCCTTCATGTGTGCAACTAG